>JAQVAJ010000136.1 GCA_028690885.1 Clostridia bacterium | reverse complement strand
TAAACAGACAATACTAAGAAGAGGTGTGATATGGCAAAGAAAAGATTCCGTAGCTCGATGAGCGGTTACAACAAGGATGAAGTAAACAAATATATAGAAAAAATGATGGAAGAGTATGAAGCAAAAATAGCTCAGAAAGATACAGTTATCAATAGTATGCAGGAAACTATTGATGATGTTCAGAAAAAGTACGAGGAATTAAAAGGCAGAGAAGATACTCTTCATAAAGAGAAAGATAACATAACCAAAGCTTTATTCAAAGCCAATGAACTATCTGACCAGATTGTAAAAGAGGCAAAAGAGTCTGCTTTTAAGGAAGTAACTGAGTTAGAGATTAAGGCAGAAGAAGAACGTGAAAAAATAGTTGATCTTAAAAAACAATTGGCAACATTACAAGCTAATGCGGCAAAGCTTCTGGAGAAATTTAGTGATTCTCTGGAAAAAACTTTAGGTTCTACTGAAGAGGATAAATAACTCAACACAAAAATCAATTTCAGGAGGACCAAGCGTTCTCCTTTTTTGTATAAGGAAGGAAACATAAATGGATATACTAGAATTGTTAAAACAAGATGCAAGATTAACTGCTCAGGAACTTGCAGTTATGACAGGAAAAACAGTTGAAGAAGTTGAAAGAGTCATTAAGCAATATGAACAGGATAAAGTTATTGCAGGGTACTCTGCAGTAATCAACTGGGAAAAAGCAAAAGATGATATAGTAATTGCTTTTATTGAGATAAGGGTTGCTCCGGAAAGAGACAGAGGGTTTGAAGAAATAGCAAAAAGAATATACAGTTATAAGCAGGTAAAAACATGTTATCTTATGTCTGGTTCTTTTGATATAGCAGCAATAGTAGAGGGAAAGGATTTGAAAGAAGTAGCACTTTTTGTAACTCAGAAACTTTCTACGATATCAGGGGTAACTTCAACATCAACTCATTTTGTACTTAAAAAATACAAGGAGAATGAGCTTGTTTTTGAAGAAGAGGAAAAGGATCAGAGAGAGGCTATAGTATTGTGAAAAAACCTAAAGATTTTATAAGAAGCGAAGTGGAAAAGACTCCGCCATCAGGTATAAGAAAATATTTTGATATGCTGCATGGTATGGATGATGTCATATCCTTAGGGGTTGGAGAACCGGATTTTACAACACCATGGCAGATAAGAGAGTCAGCTATACATGCATTGGAAAAAGGCAGAACCCATTACACATCAAATAATGGTATTTTACAATTACGTGAAGCATTGAGTTTAATGCTGCATCAGAAATATAATTTAAATTATGACCCGAAAGACCAGATAATTATTACTGTGGGCGCTTCCGAAGCTATAGATATAGCGATAAGAAGCATTGCGGGTTGTGGTGATGAAGTAATAATACCACAACCGTGTTTTGTAGCTTACAAAGGTTGTGTGAATTTCACAGGAGCAAAAGCAGTACCACTACAGCTTAGTGAAGATAACTGCTTTAAACTTACTGTAGATCAGCTGGAAAAATGCATAACAGACAAGACAAAAGCAATTATACTTGCATATCCTAACAATCCTACAGGTGCCGTAATGACTAAAGAGGAACTTGCACCTATTGCAGATTACTTATCAAAAAAGGATATAATGGTAATCTCTGATGAAATTTATGCTGAACTTACATATGGAATGAAACATACATCTTTTGCAGAATTTGAAAATATGCATGATAAAGTCATATATGTAAACGGATTTTCAAAAGCTTATTCTATGACAGGTTGGAGGCTTGGATATGTGTGTGCTCATAGAGATATTATTTCACAGATGATAAAAATTCATCAATATGCTATAATGTGCGCACCATCTTTCGTGCAGTATGCTGCAATTGATGCTTTAAAGCAATGTGATGGTGATGTTATAAATATGCGAAACGAGTATGATGCAAGAAGAAGATATATCTATAATGGCCTTAAGAATATCGGTATAGATTGTTTTGAGCCAAAAGGAGCATTTTACGTATTTCCTAATATAAGAAAAACAGGTCTTACATCAGAACAGTTTTGTGACAGGCTTCTGATGGAACATAAAGTGCTTGTAGTTCCAGGAACAGCATTTTCTGATGCAGGAGAAGGGTTTTTCCGAGCAACATATGCAAGTTCGCTTGAAAATATAAAAGAAGCTTTGAAACGTATAGAAAGGTTTATGAAAACGCTTAAATGATTGATTACGGAGTAATAAGAAACGAGTTAAATGATATTAAAGCAGAATCAGCAAAGCTCATAAAAAGCTTGGATTCTGAACAATCTAGGAATGAAATAGAAAACCTTGAACATCAGACTATGCAGGAAGCTTTCTGGCAGGATAATGAAAATTCACAGAAAGTACTTCAGAGAATTAAAGTGCTTAAGGACAGATCTGCAAAAGCCGTAGATTTAAAAACCAAACTTGAGGACTGTTTTGTCTTATTGGAATTTTCTGAAGAAAATCCTGAGGACCAGGAACTGGAAAACGAACTTGTAACTGCAAAGGAAGATTTAAAGAATGCATATATACAGATTCGCATGTATTCTCTTCTTAACGGAACTAATGACAAGAATAATGCTTACCTTACCTTGCATTCGGGAGCAGGTGGAACAGAGGCTTGCGACTGGGTAGAAATGCTATTTCGTATGTATTCAAGGTATTTTGAATCTAAAGGTTTTAAAGCAACTGTTACTGATTATCTTGATGGTGATGGCGCAGGTATAAAGTCTGTTACTGTTTATGTTGAAGGGGAATATGCATATGGTTATTTAAGAGGTGAAAGCGGTGTACACAGACTTGTTCGTATTTCTCCTTTTGACTCAGCGGGAAGAAGACATACTTCTTTTGCATCTTGTGAAGTAATACCCGAAATTTCGCAGGATATTGAAGTCAAAATTAAGACTGAAGATTTAAGGATAGATACATTCCGCTCATCTGGAAAGGGCGGTCAGCATGTAAACAAGACGGATTCAGCAATACGTATAACCCATCTTCCAACAAATATAGTAGTAGCCTGTCAGTCAGAAAGAAGCCAGCATCAGAATAAAGAATCTGCTATGAGAATGCTGATGTCCAAGCTTGAGGAAATTAAAGAAAGAGAACACAAAGAAAAAATAGAAGATCTCAAAGGTGAACAGATGGATATAGGCTGGGGAAGCCAGATACGGTCTTATGTTTTCTGTCCATATACTATGGTAAAGGATCATAGAACGAATTATGAAACTGGTGATGTACAGTCTGTAATGGATGGAAATCTGGATGCTTTCGTAAATGAATATTTAACTCAGAATCCTACTATTGATTAATATCACAGGCCATATGAACAAGTACAGAAACCATCTTATTCATTTCATTAATAGATACATATTCAAATCTACCATGTGCGTTATGTCCGCCGGTAGCTATGTTAGGACACAAAAGTCCCATGTAAGATAAACGAGCTCCGTCAGTTCCTCCTCTGATTGCATGAGTTGTAGGTGTATAGCCTAGAGCTTCATATGCCCTGTTTGCTCTTTCAATAATATGCATATGGGGTTTTAACATTTCTGCCATGTTCAGGTATGTATCACTTATTTCCAGAGTTACAGAGTTTTCCCCATATATACTATTAATATATTCTGCAGCTAGTTTCATTCGGTCCTTTTTCTGTTGAAGCTTTTCATAATCATGATCTCTTAATATATAACTCATATGCGCTGATTCTTCAGAACCGGATATATTATGTAGATGATAAAACCCTTCTCTTTTTTCGGTATGAGCTGGAGTTTCACAATGAGGAAGCAGTGAATTGAATTCATAAGCCATCAATATTGCATTTTTCATTATATTCTTCGCGCCACCAGGGTGAACTGATAATCCGGTTATTCTAACATTTGTTGAAGCGGCATTGAAATTTTCGTATTGTATATCTCCCAAAGGTCCGCCATCTACAGTGTATGCGTAGGCAGCATTGAACTTTTTGACATCAAACAAGTCTGCACCTCTTCCTATTTCCTCGTCAGGCGTGAATGCTATACATATTCTGCCATGTTTCTTTGAAGGGTCATTTATAAGAATGTCAGCCATTTCAAGTATTTCTGCTATACCTGCTTTGTCATCTACACCTAACAAGGTAGTGCCATCTGTAACTATAAGGTCATGACCTGTATAATTTTTCAAATGAGGATATTTATCTACTTCCATAATGATATTTAATTTTTCATTTAGAACAACATCATTACCAGTATAATCAGATATAATGCGTGGATTAATATCTTTGCCGCTAACTGCATCAGATGTATCCATATGTGCTATGAATCCTATTGATTCTACGTTCTCAAAACCCTCAGATGCATCTATGAAACCGTAGACATAACCAAATTCATCAACATATGCATTTGAAATACCGATTTTCTTCATGTCTTCAACTAAGTACCTGGCAAACTCCATTTGATTTGGAGTGCTTGGACATGTTTTTGAATAAGGGTCTGATGTAGTGTCAAATCTTACATAGTCTAAAAATCTTTCATGAACTTTCATATAATATCCTCTTCTAAACAGTTTTAATAGTAGAAACAAATCATTTCCTACTGATAATTATAACATATATTTTATTTAGATTATCTGTCCGGTAATGTGATAATGACATCTTATTTACTTAAAAATGCATAGTATCCAGAAAAAAAGATAATATATCAGTTGAAATTAGATAAATCTATGTGGTAAGATTAACCTAACATTTTGTTTAAAATACGGGGCGGTGGTAAAATGAGCGGATTAACACAATCCATGGAGAACTACTTAAGAAGCATTTATGAATTATCATATGCCAATAAAGGCGTTCGACTTACTGATCTGGCTGAAAAAATGAAAGTAAAGAAAGCTTCTGCAAACAACGCGGTTATGAAACTGACTAAAATGGGATATTGCGTGCAGCTAAAGTATGAGCCTATATTTCTTACAGACGCAGGTATTGAAGCAGTCAAAGCGGCAACAGGAAAACATATTATTATATTGAAATTCCTAAAAGATGTTTTATCTGTTGATAATCAGACAGCAGAAACAGAGACTACAAAGATAGAGCATCATCTTTCTACCAGTACAGTTTATGCAATGCATCAATTACATACTAAACTTAAAAGCAAGCCTGACAATTAAATACCTGTTTGATTAAAATACCGACTAAATGATATAATTA
>JAQVAJ010000135.1 GCA_028690885.1 Clostridia bacterium | reverse complement strand
TATCCATTTCATGAGAAAGATCGTTAAGTATGTTATGATTTTGTATAAGGTCAGGATCTTTATCTCCTTTCATGCTCACTTCATTTGAAAGACCCCATACGACTATTGAAGGATGATTGTAATTTTGTGTAATAAGCTCCTTCATCTGGCTTATCGTGTTTTCATTTGCTAAAGGGTTGTGTTGAGAGATGTATGGTATTTCAGCCCATACTACCATTCCATATTCATCACACAAATCATAAAAGTACTGGTCATGCTGATAATGGGCAAGACGTATTGTCGTACAGCCTAACTCATAAATAAGTTCCATATCCTCTTTATGATGTTCAGGTAAAAGAGCATTTCCATAACCTAAACGGTCCTGATGACGTGATACTCCTCTTAAAGGATACTCTTCTCCATTGAGGATAAAACCGTTATCCGGATCAATCTTAAAGGTCCTGCATCCAAAATTTGAAGATATATTGTCAATTACTTCGTTATTCTCCAAAAGCTCTACTTCAACTCTGTACAGATAAGGATCTTTACGGCCATGCCAGAGATGAACATTTTCTATTTCCAGTATTGCAGACAATTTGTCAGTTTCTGTGCTAGCTATCTTATTCTCTTCTTTATCATAAATTGTATAACAAATATTCTGCCCTTCTTTATAGTCGGTTATCCATGTTTCGATCTGTACTTTTGCATCATTGTCAAATACTTCAGGAGTTATTTTTAACCCTGGACCTCCATAATAGCCCAAAGAGAAATGAGATTTGTTTACACAGATTAAGTTCACATCACGATACAAACCTCCATAGAATGTGAAATCAGCGACTTGCGGATAAACTTTTTCATTAGGTGAGTTATCAACAGCAATAACAAGCAGATTTTCATCGTTGAAGTCATTGGTAATATCCACTCTCCATGTTGAGTAACCTCCGTCATGGTGAGCTAAATGTTTTCCATTAAGAAAAACATCAGCAGAGGAATTTGCTCCTTTTATTTCTAGATAGTAGCAATCTGTTTGAGGTAAATCTGTTCTATTAATTTGTTTTACATAATAGCAAGCACCACGGTAGTAGTCATTGCCTCCATCCTGTCCGTCTGTCGCGTTCCAGGTGTGTGGTAGATTGACCCATTCCCAATTCATTGGCAGTTCTTTTGGAACTGTATCAACCTGTTTCGAAAAAGCCCATTTTATATTTAAATTATATATTGTTCTCAAGAAAAGACCTCCCTTTATTCTGTTTCCAACTTAGAGCGAGCAGAATCCAACTCTTCGTTCATTTTTGTCAATTTCTTTTTATCGAGATTGTAAATGAGTCCCAGACCCACATACATCAAAATAGCACTGAAAGTGTATAAGCCAGCTACAAGATAACGCATTCTTAAAGCGACTTCAAATGTCTGACTGCCTTCATTAGCTTCCACGTAACCTAAGGCAACCATTACTACAAGAGCTATTGCTGGTCCAATACCTTGTGCAAGTTTTCTGAAAAATGAATGTAAGGAATATGTAACTCCTTCTTCTCTGACTCCATTCTTCCATTCGTTGTAATCAATAGCATCACCCATCATTGCCCATGAGACAGTTGAATATATTCCTAAACCCAAACTGCTTATAAATAAGCACAAGACATAGATTATAAGGCCTTTTGCATCAGGAGTTATTGGAAGAACTATCATCGCAATACAAGCTACAACACTACAAAGAGAACCTATAACTGACAGTTCCTTTTTGCCATACTTAACAACCATCTTACGTGCTAAAGGTGTGAAAAGAAAAATAGGAAGCATTGCAAAAAGCTGGACTATTCCCAAAATTTTAACATTCTGAAAATATGACTGGAAAAGTACGACAACAGCAGTTGCAGCACCTTGCATTCCAAGAAACATGCCCATTGCTGCTACAGTCGCACCGACAGCTGGACGATTACGCATAAAGTTACCAATTGCTTTGAAAACATTGAATTTAGGACGTTTCTCATTTAGTGTTACTGTTTCCTCAACACGTATTTCTGTATTTCGTAGCATAAATTGAAATGCAATAAAACCTAACACTCCCATAAGCAGAGCAGCTATAAAGACACGCTCACCAACAATGTTGTTATTTGAATCATATATAATTATTGGCAATATAACCATTGGCAGTATATTACCAGCCATTGCACCTACTGAACGCCAAGCTGACAAGGAAGCCCTGTCGGCAGGTTCTTTTGAGATAAGCGATAGAAGAGACCCATAAGGTACATTCGCTATCGTATAAAAGGCATCCCAAATAACATAACCGCATATGAATATTATAATTTTTGCTATTTCTGGTGCATTTCTCCAAGGGATAAAGCATAAAGCTCCGCCGATGATAAGTCCTAAAGAACCTATAAAAATGTATGTCAGAAACTTATTTCTTTTGTATTTGCGTCTATCAGCATCAACAATAGAACCAATTAATGGATCATTAATTGCATCCCATACCTGCACTACAATAAGTAATGCTGCATACAGTATGGAATCCATTTGCATAAACTGTGTCCAGAAAATTGCCATAGTACCCTTTAAGGCAAAACTCATATTGCAACCGAAATCTCCTGCAGCATAAGCAAAACTGTCGCGGATACTAAACTTTCTGAATCCCTTCTCATCTACCTGAACTTCTTTTTTCACTAGAATATCCTCCTTTACTCCTTTTGAAACTGATGATAGGTATATTATGTTATTTATTTACTTCTTACTTTATTCTATTATGTAAAATTTGAATCTGTTAGTAAAATATTAATTTACTATAGTAATATTTTAAGATAATTTATTGATTTACACAATTTATTATATTAAACTAAAATTAAAGTTAATTAGTAACTTCATTACAGAAGTGTGTAGTTACAAAATTGAAAGGGATTAACAACAATAAACTGCAAAATGCAAAGCGAAATTTGGTATCAAAAAGAGTATAAGTATATGGAGAGTATTCTGAAAAAGCAGAATATTCAGATTAATATGCTTAAGAAAGATAAAGTGTATAATGATAAAATTGATTTTGGGATAAGAGATATATTAGGACGAGAATCTGAGTACCATCGCATGTTTTATGAGCTTCCTTTCGAGTCGAAGCATAATACAATATATAAAATTACAGATCCATATATGTGCAATTACTTCTATCTCATGCTGCCGCAGGAAGACCCGACAGTTGTAGTTATTGGTCCATATATGTCGGTACATCTAACACGACAGCAGCTTATTGAAGATATGGAGCGGTTTTCTACTCAACCAAAGATGCTTAGCAAACTCGAAAGTTATTATTCCAGTATTCCTGTAATAAACGATGAAATATTTCTATTTACAGCGATTATATGCTTTGCTGAAGTTTTATGGGGAAGCTCTGATTCCTTCAGTGTAGTAAAACACCAGGAAGACTATATAACACAGAGTAATTCTTTTGATAATAACTCTGTTTATGCTTCAGATGATGTATTGCAGCAGATGGAATATATGGAACGCAGATATGCATATGAAAACGAATTACTCGAAGCAGTTACACTCGGATTATCACACAAAGCAGAGTTGATGTTATCTCATTTAGGACAGATGTCTTTTCGGCAGAGAGTATCAGACCCAATACGTAATTTAAAGAATTACGGTATTATCATGAATACATTGATGCGTAAAGCAGCCGAAAAAGGATCTGTTCACCCCATGTATCTAGATAGGATTTCAACAGATTTTGCTAAAAAAATAGAAATGATAGTGTCAATGGATGCTGGATACAAGCTTATGTCAGAAATTATATCATCTTACTGTCGTCTGGTTAATAAGCATTCATCAAGATGCTGCTCGCTTCCAATACATAAAACACTTCTATGTATAGATACCAATCTTGCTTCAGACCTTACTTTACATACATTAGCTTCTATACAGAATATTTCAGCAGGATATTTGTCTTCACTATTTAAAAAAGAAATCGGCTGTACTCTGACTGACTATGTAAATAGAAAGCGTATGAAGTATGCAGCTCAGCTTCTTACCACTACTATGCTTCAGGTTCAAACCATCTCTCAGTACTGTGGTATACAGGATCTTAATTATTTTTCAAAAATCTTCAAACGATATTATGGATCTGCTCCGACCGAATATCGCCAGACTTATCAAGTTCACATAGTTCATGATTAATGTAATATTGAGGCTGGATTTCTATATGATAATGGTTTTGTATTTATAAATTATTCTGAATAAAGCAGAACTCTAGATTAAACTTGTCTGATACATTTTTTACCTTGAAATCTGCTCTGTAAATATTATTCCCCCAAGAACCTGAAAGCTTAGTATCATAAGTTAAATCCATTTCAATACAATCAGACAATACAAGCGAATCGTTATACAACAATCTTACACTTGTGTGCTCGTTTTTTAAAAGTATTTCACCAGGCCTGACAAGCAAAGGTTTTGAAAACAGAGTAATATGAAAAACAATGTTTTCGGTTGGATTATCAAGTATAAGGCTGTCATTGATATAAGCCTTATTTTCTTTTCTGTTAAGTCTCATTTTCCTTATATAAGATTTTATACCGGATTCTATTGGATAAGCTTTTGCTATTTCTAAAGATGCCCATGCATAGTTTTCGTCCTCATTCCATTGAAAGGACTCTGACTGATACTTTGCTCCAGCATTTTGCATAATTCCGTTTATCTTAGGTAAACTATGCCATATAGACTGCATGGTCCATATTTCATATCTTTCATTACTAAATGTTTTTGAAGTATATGTCCCTGCAGCAGGGTCGATGACTACAGGCTCACCATCAAGATATATATATGGGCATCCAACATCATTGTGATTATGAGATTCATCATTATTACCGCCCTTTAGTCCTATGAAAAACCCTTCATGGCTTTCTTGTTTTATTCGGGCTGTAAATATATGCGAATCAGTAAGAACAGAAGATGCAAGGTAGTGTGACGTTCCCATTGGTTTAGCGGATTCTTTGCAAAGCTGGTTATATGAAAAAATGTATTCTATATAATCAGACAGGATATATATGAAATGATCATAATATATATTTGCTTTCCTATTGTTTCTAAATACATCAATTGCCATATCCATCATAGACCGATCATTTAACATTTTACCGGCTAAGTATAGTTTTGCGTCAAACATAGGATTTTTTCCTGTACCATCAGCGTAACTTAAAAATCTGTCTTTGTGTAT
>JAQVAJ010000134.1 GCA_028690885.1 Clostridia bacterium | reverse complement strand
CTTGATAGCATTAACAATGTGATCGATGCCGGTGTCGTTAAGTCTCATAATGAAATACTCCTAAAATTTGTTGTTAATTGAATTAACACGTATACTAATGCATTCTTTTCTATTGGTGCGTAAGTTAATGTAGATGAAATATCCCCAACATCCGAAACAGCCAAGCCGTATTCTCTGATTGTGTTGCCGTTACCCTCAGTTTCGTCAATCTGGAACTGAAGCTCAAACCTGTCAGAATATGAAAACATAGTTGGCGTGTCTGCCCTATCAACTTCTGAAACTAGGCTAGTAGCATTATCTGCCACACTACCAGCTCCATAGGCTAGATGAGTGAATAGATCCTTAGAAGCATCTACAATCTCTGATATGCCATTACTATTAAAGCTCATATATTCACATACTCCTGTTCTGTTACCCAGCTTGCGGCTTGGGTGCCTAGTTTACTAATTCCTAATAAACCATACTTAGGGTGACCGAGGATAAATCCTACTTCAGACCCACCGCTCCATTTGCCCACGCCCCAGACTCCTTTTGTCGGGTGGCCCCATATTAACAAGTCGCCAGCCATTGCTTGAGATTGTATTTCTAAATCAATACTAAGTTCTACTGTTTGTTGAGATGTGACGACTATTGGTGTGGCATCATAATCTTGTTCTGTAAGGCTGATAATGTTTTGTCTGCTATTCATCAGTCCATCTGCAATCTTTGAAAATGAATCAGTTGCCATTATTCGCTCAACTCCCAGTCTTCTTCATAAGTTACTTCAGTAGTAACACCTTTATTAGACACATTAATTTGTCTATTTATGTTTCTTAATTTTTTAGTATAATTAAAGCCACCAAGCGTGGAGTCTGTCCAACCAATACTATCGATCTTTAGCTGATACAAATCGCCTGGTATTGCCGAAATGGGTACATTATAAAACTCAACCACGACCTTATTCTTCACAAAATTATTCTGTAATAAATATTGTTGTCCAGATATTCTAGCTTTTGCTTTTGCCAGCCATCTGACCCAATCATTATATTGTGATTTAGTAGTTGCAGTAAATGTGCCTGCTGTTAGTTTAGTAGGAAACACAGCGGCTTCTTGTGCTGTTACAGAGTAATAAGTAGTATAATTACCTGTGCCGTTCTTTAGTGGTAGTGGTAGTTTGGCAGGGTCTTCATTATCAAAATTGTTATTGCCTGCTTCTTTGTCTTTTATAATTTCCCAATCCATTATATCTCCAGCAAAGTTAACTGCAACGGGCTTTCCTAGTGTACCATATTTTTGATCACCCCATACGAAAGTAGTGACATTATTATTATAAACATCACGACCACAACGTATTACTAGGAAAGTGACTATGTCGCCCTTGTCTTTAACTCTATTAATAAATCTGAAATCTCTGCCTTCTGTTAAGTTAGCAGTAACAAATTGTTTCTTAGGCCTTAGCACAAATAAATATTCTGGCTGACCAGTACCAGTATCGATACTTGGTTTAATATAAAAATAATATTCTCCGTCTTCTGTATACTTAGGCTGACACAAATCAGCAATTATTTCATAGTTGGGTTTGTAATCTGTATAATAATCTATTGCTGGGAATGGAGTAACATCATCTCTTTTAAGTGTTGGGTTGTCTGGATCCCAGATAATATTAATCATATTTTTATTACCTTCATTAACCCATTCAATTATGTAATCTTTTATTTTGTCTATAAATGTCTGGAATGAACCTGTTGAGCTTAGCTTAGGATTGTTAAATGATTTGAATAATACTTCGGTTATGTTTTCTAGTGTTATTATTGCTTGCACGCCACCATTACCAAATCTCTCGTTTATACCTTTTATCTGACCAACAAATACTAAGTTGTCCTCGTCTAACACTTCATTAAATTCTGCATTTGCGACTTTCCAAGCATAGATGTCTAATAGATCGCCTATCTCAAACATAGGCAATCTTATACTAAACGAACTAACATCTACAATACCTGGATATGTAATTTCAGTAGGTGGGATAAGTGTAATAGTGTTAGCTGTGTTACTAAGTATTTTATATCTGTTATTTTTTGCATCTAATAAAGTAAACCAACGCCACTCGTTAGTCTTCCAGTTAGCAGATGAACAAGTTATGGTTTGTGTGCCTGAATTATATGTGCCAGTACCATTAAATAATGCTTTCCTAGAAAATGTGATTTGAGCACCATCGGCAGTATTAGCTACATTAGTGTTGGCATCAAACGAAATGTATTGCTGTAGCTCGTTATAATCGGCATACCAAGTGTTTGAATTTTGATACTTTGGGCGGTATCTAATTACAATTTGACTATGTTCCATTGTCTACCACTAACTCCAATTGAACTTCTATGTAGTCAGAATCACTATCTGATTTCATTTCAAAATCCATAATAGCCCTATTTATTGTAATTGCTGATATTATTACAGGTAACCCCTTACTGGATAATATTTCGTTACCAAACCAGTCTGTTCTATTAATCATTGAATTTATTGGCAATGCCAAATTATTATAACTACCTATTTCATAAGGACTTATATCTTTTAAATAATATCTGTGATTTAATAACCACATATTAAATAATATATAATAATTCATAGGAACTATGTCTGTACTAATATATTTGGGAGCTACACCTGTTTGTGGGTTACCAAAATAATTTAATTTTGTGTCTAAGTCTTTAACAATTGGCAAATAGCAAGTCATAGTCAATGTAGGTCGTTCATATCCAGCACTACCCGCAGGGCCAAACCTATTAGTAAATTTGTCTGTAGTATTAAGCATAACTGCCGGTCTACTATCTCCATTAATCATTGATTTAAAATTCATAACAGGGTAGTCCTTGGCAATTAAAACCAAGCTAGCACCACCAAGTGCCTTATATTCTTTTCCACTTATGGTTATTCCATCAACATCTTGTAATGAAAATAAAACTTTTATTTTTTTTAAATCCATATTATTCACGTAAATCTATTAAATGTATTTAATCGGGTGTTATAGTTCCTAGTGTCTGATTGAATAGAAAGAATGTCTCTTACTACTGATTTTAAAGATGTACCTAACATAGCATTAGAATCTACTATAGTAATTATGTTTTGTGTATTTTCATCACTAGCTAAAATACCTAAATTATCTTTAGTCTTTATAGCATTATCAGACATATCTTCATTAACTGATTTTTGTAAGGTTACCAATGAATCTATGTCTGTTACTACAGTTGTAGTGTTGTTCACTGTATCTCTTAATTGAACTATGTTATCATCTATTTCGATATTTGTTTCTCTGCTTTTTTTTAAAGTTTCTATCATTTGAGTATTTAATCTATTAGTTAAATCATTATCAGAAAAAACTCTATTAAATACCTCTTCCCTTTGTCTAATTGTATTAATTGTGTCTCCTGAAATAGATGAATCAATTAACCCATTATCAGGTATAATTGTATCACCAGGTGCTTTTTTAAACGTTTGGGTAAATAAATATAACATACCGATAGAAATTACTGCTACGAATGCATACCCTCCAGCTAGTGCACTAGTAGATGCACTAAACCCTAACAAACTAGATCCAAATCCAACTGCAAGTGCCGCACCAATGGATGATTCTATTACTTCATAGAATTGTGTAGCCGCATCATCTGTGCTTGTTGCTGATTTGACCGCATCTAAAGTAACTTTAACTGAATAACCTACAACCACTAATTTACCTAACGCTAATAATGCTTTGTTTAACCCTAAAACCCCTGTTCCTGCCGCTTCGCTACCAATTGCAGTAGTAGCACCTTTTGAAATCCCAATAAATGCGTTTGCGGCATCAATACCAAATAGAATTGCGATGGCAGAATAAACCCCTAATAATGCCAAACCTAATTCTCCAATTATCATAACGACTGTGGCAATTGCACCACCCCATATAATTATTTTGCCAGTTAGTTCTGAGTTTTGTTCTATCCAATTTGTGACCCCTTCAATTATATTCATTATTGTAGGCATCATAGGTTCCAATGCAGAATTTATGGCATCTGCAATCGTAAACTTCATATAATCCATTGCCATATTAAGTCTGTTAGTTGCGTTATTCGCCATATCTGTGTTTGCAGTCAATTTATTAAACGTATTAAATGATTCTGTTCTTATAGTGTCGAACATTCTTTTTACGGCCATACCAGTAAACAAAAAAGACATACCCATACCAAGCATATTTGATTTCCACATTCTTGCTTTTTTTTGAGTTTCATTGATTGCTTCTTGTATTTTTCTCTGTGCTAATCTGGCTTCTTGTGCTGCTTGTTTTTGTGCATTAGCTACTTCCTTAGAACTCAACCTAACAGACATACCAGATTCTTTAGCGAATTTATTTATGTCTCTAGTAAGTTCTTTTAATTCTTTTGCCGCCTTTCTTTTTTCTAATGCGATTTCTATTAGAATTAATTCTTTTGGAAGTGTAGTCATTATTTAACGCCTGCTTTTGCTTTTTGTACTTTACCTATTTGATTTAACAGTTCAAAAAAAACACCAACATTCCAATCTAATACATTGACGTAATCATAGCCATAACCTACAACATAATGTATTGCGTTTTCTATGTTAGTATATAATTCTTTTGAACTTCTACTTTGGTGGATAGCTCGCTTCATTCTATCTGCGATACTTCCACCTGTGATTTTTTTGAGTCATCACCTTTGAATAGTGCACCGAATAAATTAGAAAATTCAGTAACAATTGATTGATAATTTTTCATTAACAAAATATAAACAATTTCTTTTTCTTCATCAGAAAGTTGTCTATTTTCCTCATTTTCTATACATCCAAATACATAATTAGAAAGTGGGTCTAATAATTCTTTAGATGCCTTCATAGATTCTACAATACTCAATTCTTGGTCTTCCCTTGTTTTATCGTATAGATTAGTAATTGCATAAACTGTATCCCAAAAATGAATTGAGTTTTTTAATTTAGGGTATGTTAGAATGATTTTATATTCTTCTCCATCTTCAATAAATATAATTTCTTTTCTGTATTTTCCTAGTGTTTTTAACAGATTTTCTCTGCTACTAAATAAACTCATAATTTATTCACTTCCTATCCATTTCTTCTTTGGTTTGTCTTCTTCATCAGCAGTGTCTGCCAATTGTTTCTTAAGTTCTATGATTTCGTCTTCAAGTTTAGAAATCAGCTTGTCAGCCATTTTGTATCTC
>JAQVAJ010000133.1 GCA_028690885.1 Clostridia bacterium | reverse complement strand
CTATTTCTTGACGAACCGACTTTGGGTTTAGATGTACTTGCAAGAAGAGAATTGTGGAAAGTAATTAAAAACTTAAAAAAAGATATAACCATAATCCTTACTACCCATTATCTAGAAGAAGCAGTCGCTTTATCAGACAGGATAGGGATTATGGTAAAAGGTAAATTAAAGATAGTTGGTACTGCAGAAAAGATAATACAGACAATGAATACTGATAATTTTGAAGATGCATTTATAGCAATCTCAGAAGATATAGGTGAGAAAGCATGAAGATGAGCGCATTCGCCTTAAGAAACACAAAAGAAATATTAAGAGACAAACTGAATCTTGCATTCGGTTTGGGTTTTCCAATTATTGTCCTACTCCTTTTATCTGCCATTCAGGCTAATATTCCTGTTGAGCTTTTTGCAATTGACCACCTTACTCCTGGAATATGCGTATTCGGTCTGTCTTTCATTTCCCTTTTTTCTGGAATGCTGATTGCTAAAGACAGAACAAGCTCATTTATGTTGAGGTTATACATTTCACCAATGAAATCGTCAGATTTCATACTTGGGTATACCCTTCCTTTACTGCCAATGGCAATGATGCAGATAATTATTTGTATTATTGTAGCCATGGCACTGGGACTTTCTATTAATACAAATATTCTTCTTACTATTGTTGTACTAATACCAACTGCAATACTATTTATTGCAATAGGTTTGTTATGTGGAAGTATTTTCAATGAAAAGCAGGTTAGCGGTATCTGTGGAGCATTACTCACTAATCTCGCAGCTTGGCTTTCAGGAACATGGTTCGATCTTGACCTTATAGGAGGAACTTTCAAAACAATCGCTAACCTACTCCCCTTTTACCATGCAGTTGAGGCAGGAAGGGCTGCAATGAGTGGCAGTTTTGATATGATCATACCTCATTTATTGTGGGTTATCGGTTATGGAGCAGCTATAATGGGATTTGCAGTATATGCATTTGCAAAGAAGGCTAAAAGTGATAACAAGTAATATGATTAGAAGAGGACAGAATAATGAGTGAATATGATTTAATTGCACCATGTGGAATGAATTGCAGTCTATGTGTGTCGTATCAATTTGGAAAATTCGATTTCAATAAAAAGGGTTTTAGCAAAAAGTACTGTCCAGGTTGCATACCAAGAGGAAAAAACTGTACATATATGGCTCATCACTGCGACCTTTTAGGAAAAGGAATAATAAGATTCTGCACAGACTGCAAAGATTTTCCATGCAAATATCTTAAATATCTTGATAAGAGATACAGTACGAAATATAAGATGAGTATGATTGATAACCTTCACTACATATCAAATAATGGTATTGATAAGTTTCTTTTAAAAGAAGAAGAAAAATGGAAGTGTAATATATGCAATAATTTAAAATGCTGCCATAATGGGTTGTGTTTGTTCTGCGAAATTGATAAACTAGCAACCAATAAAAAGTATAAGAGGTATGATTTATGAAAAAAGAAAATTGGTATAAGTTCCTATTTGCAGTTAGCGGTTTGCTTGTGGTGGGATTTATCATAAGAGTAATAGCAGACTACATACAATACGATCCTGTAGCAACTTCCTTTCCCTTTTATGCAACCCTTCTTCTTCGATCAGTAGAATTTATACTCCCATGTATAATAACTTTTGTTATTGCTATTATCCTTAAGAAAAAATATAGTACGTAATAAGAATCAGTTACTCATATGTAAATCATTAATTGATTTACAGCAAATGCAATATAAGAAGAATAATTTATCTGCAAGTTATAAATTAATAACTGTCTTTATTTCATCTAATTTATCTTCAAACTCGATATGCTTAATTTTACCATCTTCATATATGACACTCACAGACTTTGATGAATAAAGCGGCAGCTTAAAAGACACATTCCATTTTTCTGGCCATGCCAAAAATAGCATATTCTTCTCTCTAGTTGAAAGTACTAAAGAATGAATAAGCCCTATGCTCAACCCATTTGCATGATCCTGATCTGGTGTTTCATCGTAATTGGGTCCATATATCCCACTAAATGAATACCTTTCATCTGTATTTAAAGCCTGCTTAATCAGTATCTTCTCTGTTTGATCAACAAGTCCTAGTAGTGCTGACTGTATACAATCCTGAGACCAGCCAAGACCTGCCTTTTCCGATCTTTCATTAAAAGCATTTACAGCAAAACTGAATAGCTCATCTTCTTTGTTTATCAATGTATGCCTGTAAAATGGGAATATGCTGTACAGCTCAGGATTCTCACTATTTCTTCTTTTAATATCAATTTTATTCTGACAAGGCATAAGCTTATTATCATCTTTAGGATAATCCACTAAAATATCTCTTACCTTTTCACAAAGGGTTTTCAGTTCTTCGCAAATATCCTCTTGTGCTAATAGTTCATCAGTCAAAGCATCCAATCCCGCTATATCAGGCAGATCATTTACGCAGTCTTGATAAGTTTCCAGCGAAGAAACCGGTTTCATTAGTATTTTACCGTCTAAAGTATCAAAGTGTTCGTAAAAGAATGTAAGTACTTCTCTTGAAAAAGTGTATGCTATATTCTTGTATTTATTGTCATCAGCAAATTTCGCTCCAAGTAAAATAAGATAAGCTAACTCCAGCATACCATTATAGTGCCATCGGATATAATGATTTGCTATCTGTCCTGACTGATGAAGCCATGTTCCCTTTGCGTATCTTTTACCGTCTTCCTGAGGTATTCCATAGTTAGAAGCGCAATAAAGCCCACCAATTGTAAATGTTTCTGGCAGGAGCATACCATCATGTGAAAAGTATTGGCGGCATCTGTGCTTTGATATAGGGATAAGATTTGTTAACATATCATATAAAGGTTTCATTCCTTCAAAATCACCGCTAAGTAGCATATTCCAGTATATATGTCTTGTATTTTGAATCCAATATGCTCCTCCCCATCTTCTGTAATCCCAGGTTATTGACCCATTATCTGATTCAAAAGGATATGTTACAAAAATGGACCCATTAAACTTTATAGGTACATTACCCTTTCCAGCACATCTGTTAAAATACTTCTGATATATCCAGGCTCTTGTAAGCAGTTTAGCGTTATCATCACCCCATGCATAAATATAGTAGCGTTTCCAGTATTCCTGCCATTGCTTTTTATGGTTTGAGAAACTCTCATTCATATCATAACCTTTAGAACATGATGTAATCTTGTTTATCCAGTCCTGTTTTGAATCACAAACCTCTACTAACGACCATATTTGAATATCTACTTTCTTTTCCATACTTGCTGTTTCAAGAAACGGTACACCATCTTTTACGTATGCATTCATTTTTTCAGATACAACAAATGTTCCAAAGGTACGATTAATGTATGGATCATTCATTACTGATTTGTCAGTGAGATTCTGAGCATAAAAAGCGTACTCAGTGCATGACTGGGTATTTCTGTGATACTGTATAATACCTTTTTTATCATCAGACAAGGTTATGATATCTGCGCTTTCAGATATTTCATGAAACCTTGCTGTTCCGTTAATGGCATAATTGCTGAAATCTTTTTCCAAGTCATACGAACTTACAGGATTTTTACGATAGTTATCTATCGAGTACAAGACATTAACAGGAATATCTGAATTAATAGAAAAACAAAGTACATCATTACTGGAATCAATATAAATCTTGATGTTTGCCTTCCTTGAACTAATATACAAAGTGGCCTCATCCAAGACAAGATGTGAAGTTGTTTTTTCCTCAAATATATTAGGTTCTATAGTTATTGTTGCTTTACATAGCTTTAGAATCCTTCCTAATTCACTGAAGCTGTCAGTTGCGGATAATAGAAGGGTTATTTCGCTTTTATCCTTTTCTGATGTCCATACTGATGCTCCTATATGGCCATTGCCCAAGGGTATGAATTTAGTGTAATTATCAGGCAGTCCTACTTTGTAATCATATGATGATATATCGTGTAACATAATTAATCTCCCTTCATTTTGAATTATATCATTAGTATGTTTTTATTACTTAAATTTTTGCATGTTTTATGCTTTTCATTGAATATAATTTTCATCATCTCTTTTACATGAAACTGTGACTAGTGTATAATACTATAAAGCATTGATTTGTAAATTTAATACACACATTGATGTTAATCTAGATGTTTTGAGGTATAGCAATGGAAAAAATCTACAAAGGTAAAACAAAAGACGTATATAAGCTGGAAGATGGAAATTATCTTTTAAAGTTTAAAGATGATGTAACAGGTACTGATGGTGTATTTGATCCTGGTGCGAATACAGTCGGATTGACAATAGAAGGTGCTGGAAAAGCTGGTTTAAAATTAACCAAGTTCTTTTTTGAAAAGATAAATGAGCAGTCTATACCGACACACTATATCTCTTCAGATATTGAGAATCAGACCATGACAGTAAAACCCGCAAAAGTATTTGGAAAAGGCGTTGAGGTTATATTAAGATATCGTGCTGTAGGAAGCTTTTTCAGACGTTATGGAATGTACTGTGAAGAAGGACAGGTTTTAGACGGATATGTCGAGGTAACCTTGAAGGATGATGACAGAAATGATCCACTTATAACTGATGAAGCACTTGAAATGCTTGGAATAATGACCAAATCAGAGTACAAGGTGCTTGTAGAAATGACAAGAAAAATAGGTAAGATTATAAAAGAAGAGATGCTGAAGAAGAACCTTGAATTGTATGATATTAAATTTGAATTCGGAAGAGTCGGAGAAGATAATCATGTAGCATTAATTGATGAAATCTCCGGAGGAAACATGAGAGCATACAGTAATGGTATGTATGTTGAACCGCTTGTACTTGAAAGAATGATGCTGGATTAAATGATAATTAAATAAATGCTAGTGATCACCTGTCAGTAATGGCAGGTTTTCTTTATGTTACAAAAAACATACTAATAAAAATATAAACAAGCAATGTATATTTTTGTTTTTCATTTGACATTGAATGCTTCGACTTATATTATTTCATTAAAAGAATAATATGTTTTTCATTAGGAGGAACTTATGCGTAAACGTATAAAAAAACAAAGAATAAAACTTTGGAACGAATTTAAGA
Organism: Clostridia bacterium; assembly: GCA_028690885.1. Classification (GTDB taxonomy): domain Bacteria; phylum Bacillota; class Clostridia; order DUPQ01; family DUPQ01; genus DUPQ01. Next base: position 117 of record JAQVAJ010000133.1, on the reverse strand, counting down.
AATTTATCACAAAAGGCAATGTTATCGATCTTGCAGTCGGCGTAATTATTGGTGCCGCTTTCTCTAAAATAGTATCATCTTTAGTTAATGATATAATAATGCCCTTAGTAGGTCTTC
>JAQVAJ010000132.1:1628-5257 GCA_028690885.1 Clostridia bacterium | reverse complement strand
TTCGGTATAACTCGTGAAGTCCCTGAAATTGGAACAACAGATATGGCTCAATGGCATATACTTATAAGCATGCCTTCACATTCATACAATAATCAAGATATCGATGTGGACTTTGATTAATTTAATTTATGCTGTCTCTTTGCTCTTGTTTTTATTTATGTACATCATTTTATCCATTTTTCTGAAGAAATCGGTAACTGTCTCGTTTGAAACATGGATTCCATAGCCAACACTTGCCGTTATCTTAAAGGGAAGTTCTTTCGTTGAGTTAAACTTTTCAAATCCATAATTTATTTTATCAATATACTCATATGGTTCCTCTTCATCGCTGACTTCTATTACAACAACAAACTCATCTCCGCCATATCTTGCAATAAAATCTTTTTCACTAAAGGTTTCTCGTAATATCTGAGCAGTATATTTTAGTGCAAGATCACCATTATCATGGCCATATAAATCATTAATTTTCTTGAATGAATCTATATCAATCATTAATCCGGCTATTTTTTTATTACTGCTGTTAATTTTTGCTCTTATGTAATTATCAAACTGTCTTCTGTTATATAGATCTGTAAGATAATCTTTATAAAGCTGGCCATTTTGAATATTTATGTAGATGATAAGTAAAGAAAGAGTCGCACATATCCACAATAGTGTTATTCCATAAACTAAAATCTGTATAACACCACCTATAACTGCTGGTACTATGAACAAGGCAAGAGACAGGAATTCCCTTTTATTTATCATTTTTCGTTTAACAATTAGTAAGATATATGCATATGCTATGTATAAGAAACATATAATAGCCATCACAAGAAAATATCTACCTCTGTGATATATGTTATCTGCATCTATGTAAAATATGACATCAGCAAATAGACTTACAATTGTCATTACCACCACTGCAAGGAAGGGAATGCTAATAGGTAATATCTGCTTTTTTAGAGAATTTTTATTCCTATAAATATAGTAGTGAACATAAAGGTACCAGAATAAACATATCAATGTATTAAATATATAGTACAGAAAAGTAGAAATATACAAAAATATCCTAGAATATTGGCCTGGTACTCCGTCTAACAAAACCATTGCTGAATCAAGTACTAGTAAAAATATATTGCTTATGACCATAGTGATAAAAAGTTTCTGATCAAGAAGAAGTCTGCTTTTTTTACTTCTTATAAAAATAAGAAGCACTAACATAATTGATACAGCAAATAAGTTAAGTTCAATATAAAGGGTGGATGCAAAAGCTGCTCTATCCATCTATGGCCTTCCAATGTAGTAATAAATACATTATAGTACAAAATATCAATATTAACCACTTTATGTTTATAATATCGGCTTTTTTAGCTTTTTGTTTAGTTTTTTGTTGTTCTGCCTTATTTATAAAACCCTTTTATTACTTTTATAGTATAATATTACTTATGAAAGATTTATTTGAAAAGCTTATGCAGCGCAGGCTTTTTAGGGAATTGTTCCTTTTATTTAAATACGGGCTTGTAGGCATCATTAATACCTGCATTACGACAGGTATTTTTTTGCTCTTAAGTTACTTAGGCCTTGAATATGTTCTCTACACAATAATCGGTTATGCTGTTGGCATTTGTATAAGTTTTTTACTCAACAGAAAGTACACTTTCAAAAAAGAGAATGAGAATGCAACACGTCAGATTATACTTTTTTTCACAATAAGTGTATCATTGTTAGCCATTGTTCAGCTTATACAATACCTGCTTATAGACATATACAACCTTCAAGAGTGGCTTGGTGTAGGGATAGGAATGGTGTTTTACACTGGTACAGGCTTTATTCTTAACAGAAATATTGTTTTCAAATATACAGATAAGTCGGAGGAATAAATTTTGACAGACAGAATTATAAAACAGATAGAATTTATAAAAGAAATAGATAAGATGAAAAATATCTTAAGAATGACTCTTGTTAGCGAATCTGAAAGAAGAGAAAATGATGCTGAGCATTCATGGCATCTTGCTATGATGGCGATGCTTTTAGAAGAGTATTCAGATAAGCCTGTTAATATTTCCCATGTTCTAAAGATGACTTTAGTACATGATCTTGTTGAAATATATGCAGGTGACACTTTTGCATATGATATAGAAGGGAATAAGGACAAAGAAGAAAGGGAAAACAAGGCAGCAGAAAAACTTTTCTCGATGCTTCCAGACGACCAGAAGGATTTAATAATGTCTTTATGGAAAGAATTTGATGCCTTGGAAACTGATGATTCTCTTTTTGCTAACGCCATGGACAGGTTTCAGCCGTTTTTAAGTAATGTTATGACATCAGGACATACCTGGAAGATTGGAAAAGTCACCAAAGAAAAAATTCTTTCAAGAATGGACCCGATAAGAATCGCTACTCCTGCATTATGGCCATATATTTTAGATACTGTAGAACAATTACATCAAAAAGGATATATCTATAAATAACTATTTAATCTTTTTTACCAAATAACCTGCTTCTTTTACCGCTTTTGTAATTGCTTCATCAGATTGTTCAGTTTCAACAAATGCTGTTTTCTTTTTTAAATCAATTTTCGCATGTGTATTTTCTAAACGGTTCAAAGCATCTTCAACTCTTTTTGAACAATGAGAACAGCTCATTCCCTCAATTGTAATTTCCTTTTTCATTTTTGCTCCTTTTTCATTATTTGGTTTAAATCTTTTTAATCTAAGAGCATTAGCAACAACACTTATTGAACTCATGCTCATTGCAGCAGCTGCAATCATTGGGCTCAATGTCCATCCGAAAACATTATAAAAGACACCTGCAGCTATAGGTATACTTATTGTGTTATACAAAAAGGCCCAAAAAAGATTCTGTTTAATATTTGTAAATACTTTCTTGCTTAGTTTTATTGATGTTACTACATCCATAAGGCTGCTTTTCATAAGTATTACATCTGCAGATTCTATTGCTATATCAGTTCCTGCTCCTATAGCTATTCCAACATCACTTGCAATTAATGCAGGTGCATCATTTATGCCGTCACCTACCATTGCAACTATTTTTCCTTTTTCTCTAAGAGCAGATACCTTCTGCTCCTTTTGTACAGGTAAAACGCCTGCAATTACATCATCTACTCCCGCTATATCAGCCATTGCTCTTGCTGACCGCTCGTTGTCTCCTGTTAGCATTATTACATTGATACCAAGTTTCTTAATGGCTTTTATAGCTTTTATACTTTCAGGCTTAAGAATATCAGCAATTGCAATAATTCCCATTATTTCATCATTTCTTGCAATGTATACAGGTGTATATCCTTTATCAGCATATTCATTGTAAATTTCAGAAACGCTTTGCACATTTATACTGCTGTTCTCCATAAGTCTTCTGTTTCCGACTTTATATACATTAGGACCAATACTTCCAAGCACTCCTTCTCCCTGAAGCGGTTGGAAGTCCTTTACTTCCTCAAGACTCAATCCCAGTTCTTTATTTTTGGTTAATATCGCATCTGCAAGGGGATGTTCAGACATCTTTTCCAAAGATGCTGCCATTGATAACAGATGATTTTCTTCACCTATTACTGCATGAACTGCAACAACTGTTGGTTTTCCTTCTGTAATCGTTCCTGTTTTATCTAAAACGACAGTATCTACTTT
>JAQVAJ010000132.1:0-1528 GCA_028690885.1 Clostridia bacterium | reverse complement strand
TTCAATCTCCTGGTTGTCTTTCAAAATAACTGAGACTTTTGGAGTTAAATCCATAAGCTTTCTTAAAGCTTCACCAGTTTTCTTTTTCTTTTTTGTTTCAAAATACTTCCCCAAAGTTACCAGTGTTAGAATCATTGCCGCTGATTCAAAGTATATGTCATGAACATAATGAGCATTAGGATTCTTTTCTATAATAACTCTTACAAAAATATATAACCCGTAAATTATAGCAGCTCCTGCTCCTGCTGCTACTAATGAATCCATATTTGGCCTTAGTTTTATTATCTGCTGAAATCCTTTTATAAAGTATGACCTGTTAAGTATTGCAATTATTGCTGTCAGAACCAAAAGAATGGAAAAAAACAGTACTATATCTGTCGTGAAAATTTTTGGTATTGGAATATTTATCATAGGCCCCATTGATAAATACATCAAAATTACGAGTATTACTACAGATGAGATAATCCTTATTCTCATCTTTTTTTCTTCTTCTATATACTCGTCACCTTTTTTAATTCCATATCCTTCTTTTTTTACAGCTTTTTCTATATCTGCTTCTGTAACTGATGTTTCATCATATACGACTTTTAGTGTTCCGTTGGAAAGATTGACGCCTGCCTGCTTGACGCCTTTAAGTTCTTTTACTGCAGTTTCCACATGATTGACGCAGACTGAGCATGTCATCCCTGTTATATAAAATTTCTTTTCTGCCATGCTAACCTCTCTATCTGTTAATCTAAGTTATTGATTCCCATCCCCTGAATTCATTAGGGAATGTTATTTTTATGGTAGTTCCCTTACCAAGTTCGCTTTCAACTTCAATTACGCCCTGATGCAGATCCACAATCCTCTTTACAAGAGCTAAACCTAGTCCTGCTCCCTCTTTTGAATGAGAGGAATCTCCTTTAAAGAATTTTTCAAACATCCTGTCTTTAGTATGCTTGTCCATTCCCATTCCTTCATCCTGAATTTCTATTACTATCTTTTCTTCTTCTTTGTGTTTTTCCATTCTTACATGAATAACACCATTTTGATATGAATATACTATTGCATTATTTAAAAGGTTAATCCATACCTGCTGCATAAGATCTTCATCTGCCAAGAATGATATATTTTCCATATCAATATCAAAATCTATATTTTTTTCACACCATTTAGGTTCAAGCAGTAATATTACTCTTCTTATCTGCTCATCTAGACTATATTCTGCTTTGTTGAACACTATATCCTGACTTTCAAGCTTTGATAACTTCATTATATTTGTAGAAAGATTGGAAAGCCTTTCCGATTCTTCAACAATTATTTCGAGATATTCCTTCTTTTCCTGGTCAGTAAGATTCTCGTTTTCCAACAATTTTGCAAATCCCAATATAGAAGATATTGGTGTTTTGAATTCATGTGATACATTGGATACAAAATCTTTTCTTAAGTATTCAATGCTTTTCAGTTCCTTTGCCATTTTGTTAAAACTTTCAGTAAGCTGTCCTATTTCATCCTGAGAATCATTGAAAACAGCAACATCAAAATT
>JAQVAJ010000131.1 GCA_028690885.1 Clostridia bacterium | reverse complement strand
TTGCAAAAGATGCAAAAGCAGAAGGTTTTAAGGAAATAGCTGTATTATTTGAGCAGGTAGCTAAAATTGAAAAAGAGCATGAGCAAAGATACAGAAAACTGTTAAGCAATATAAATGATGGCTTAGTTTTTTCAAGAGATAGCGAAATGATTTGGCAGTGCAGTAATTGCGGACATATAGTAATAGGTAAAAAAGCTCCTGAAATTTGCCCTGTATGCGATCATCCAAAAGCTCATTTTGAGTTGAAGGCAACAAATTATTAATTACTAGTATAATTAATATTCATGTCAGATATTCGAAAAGTTTTTGAAAACAAATAAGATTTATTTAAATATTAGAAAATAAAAAGACGGTTATACCGTCTTTTTTGAAACTTGTTAGAATATTTCTTTCTTTATTGCATTGTAAATTAGTTGTAATTGCTTATAATTATCAAATTTTAATAACTTCCTACCTTTTTAACAGTTTCAACGATTTTTTTAAAGTTTTCAAGGCTTACACTGTTAGGAATTGAATGGTCAGAAGAGAAAATATATCCTCCTTTTTCCTTAAGTATTGGGACAACTTCATTAATAGCCTGAGTAACAGCTTCAGTATTATCCCATAATACAGCATTAATTCCTCCATGAAGAACAAGTTTATCTCCATATTTCTTTTTAAGATAGACTGGATCCATGCCTGCTTTTATTTCCAAAGGATTAAGAGCATCTATTCCTATTTCAACAATATCCTCTACAAAAGGCATAACATCACCACAAGAATGAAGATGAGCATATATCCCTTTGTTGTGTGCCCAATCAACTGCTTTTTTATGAAAAGGTCTTAGAAGCTCCCTGTATGTATCTTTTGAAAAAAAAGTAGTATTTTTGTAACCCATGTCATCATACCAGAATATGGAATCAAATCTATATCCCTTATCCCAAAGTATGTCAAAATGCTTTATGCAAGAATTAAGATAAGTATCGAACATGTCCATAACCCACTCTGGTTCTTCAAGCATAGCTATTAAAACGGTCTCAGTACCGCACATCCACGAATGTGTAACGTCAAAACCAAACCAGAATCCTGCTTCTATCCAATGACCATTTTTAATCCAGTCAGGATAAACTCTTTCATAACGTTCCCAATTTATTCTGTTTTCTCCTTCTTGCATTCTCTTTTTTGTTTCTTCAAACCATATTTTAGAATTATTGACTTTATAGTCTAAAAATTCAGGAGTTGAGTCTTCTTGTTTGAATTTTCTTAAGGTAACTCCATATGCGGTAGTATAAGTAATCTGCTTGTCGTCTTCTTCAATAACTTTTACTTCATATTGAGGAGAGGTATCAACGGTTATTCTTGATACTTTATCAATATTAAAATAATCTCTCCAATCTGCATCTTTTGGCATTCCTTCTCTTACCCATCTTCTTAATGTGCCTTCCCATGGGGCATCGATAATGGGTATTCTGTCTGCTTCTCTATGTTGAAACATTCTGGAAAATCTTTCTTTTGATGTTAATTCTTTCATAAAATCTCCTATTACTTATTTATTACTTAACTAGTATACTATAAATAATTTCAAGTGTATAATCTAAATCATGAACAAAAAGACGCTTTATGAAAAATGGAAAATTGAAGAAGAGAAAACATTTTGCGGATGGGATTTTTCCAATATGTCTGGTTATTACAGCACTGAAGCACCATGGGATTATCGTTCAATTGTAAAGTCTTTTTTGAGGAATGAAATGAATCTTCTGGATATGGGGACTGGTGGAGGGGAGTTTTTACTTACTCTGGCACATCCATATGAAAAGACATGGGTAACCGAGAGTTATATACCGAATATTTCATTAATTAAAAAGAATCTGATTCCTTTAGGTATGCATCTTTGTGAAGTTGATAAAGATAGTGATTTAAATCTAACTAGTGATTTTTTTGATATAGTCACCAACAGGCATGAATCATATGATTTAGAGGAAATAAGAAGAATATTAAAAAGAGACTGTCTTTTTATAACAAATCAGGTAGGAGGGGACAACAACATTATGCTTTCATCAAGACTTATTGACGGTTACAAGCCAAAGTATCCGAATCATAATCTTAATAATGAAAAAACTAAGTTTATCAGTGAGGGATTTGAAATAATTTATAGTAATGAAGCAATTATGCCATCTATGTTTTATGATGTTGCTACCATTGTAAGATATGCTAAAATTATTGAATGGGAGTTTCCAAACTTTTCAGTTGATAAATGCTTAGACAGATTATATGAACTTCATGATGAAATATGTGAAAAGGGATATGTTGCAAGTAATGAGTCAAGGTTTATAATAGTTGCAGTAAATAGGAAGGAATTAAAAAGTAATGATAAACGGTAATATTGATGGAATAGGCTATAGCAATATAGAAAATGAATTTATTAAAAAAGCATTTGAGATAATGAAAAAGCTTAATGCTGATACACAGTTGGGAAGAACAGATATAGAGGAATCTGATTTTTATTATACAGTAATGGAAGTTGATGTTGCACCTTTGAATGAGATAAAACATGAAATGCATAAGAAATATATTGATATTCATTATCTCATAAAAGGACATGAAGCTATAGGTATAGCGAATTCAAAAAGATTAGGAGTATTAGTTCCATATTCTGAAGAAAAAGACTGTGCATTTTTAAAAGATGGGAACCTGGTGAGTACTGTTGTAATGGAGCCTGGAGACTTTTGTATTATTTATCCATATGAAGCTCATAAACCAGGCGGAATGTTTAATGATTTCGGCAAGATAAAGAAAGCTGTTTTTAAGATAAAGGTGTAATAAAATGTTGTTTTATCTTTTAAAACTGTTATAATTAACAAAATGTAATCTGTGACTTATGCAGAAAAATGCAGCATGGTAGGAAGGTAGGATAAGTAATTTATGTCCATAACTCAGATTTTGGAAAAGAATGCAAGGCTTTATGCTGATGATGTATGTTTAGTAGAAATTAACCCAGAAATACAGGAAAAAAAAGAAGTAACATGGAAAGAATACGAGTTAATAGAAGCTAATCCTCAGGAACATTACAGAAAAGAAATAACCTGGAAAGAATTTGATGATAAAGCAAACAGATTTGCAAATTTCTTATTAGCAAACAACATAAAAAAAGGTAACAAGGTAGCTATTTTGTTAATGAACTGTATAGAATGGCTTCCTATATACTTTGGAATTCTTAAGACAGGCGCATTGGTCGTGCCATTAAATTATAGGTATACTGCTGATGAAATCAAATATTGTATAGATTTGTCAGAAGCAGATGCAATGATTTTCGGGTTTGAATTCATAGGGCGACTTGAGAGTATAAAAGATAAGATCAATCACATAAAACCACTTATATACACAGGTAAAAGCTGTCCAGAATTTGCAATTAGTTATGAGGAACAGATAAAGAATTACTCTGAGACTGCTCCAGATATAGAAATATCTGATGAAGAGGACGCGGCATTGTATTTTTCATCAGGTACTACAGGATTTCCAAAAGCTATACTTCATTCTCATGCAAACCTGTTAGCTTCATGTATTACTGAAAATGCTCATCATAAACAGACAAGACAGGATAATTTCTTATGTATACCGCCTTTATACCACACAGGTGCAAAAATGCATTGGTTTGGAAGCTTCTTAGTTGGTGGAAAAGCGGTTCTTCTTAGGGGAGTAAAACCTAAATGGATATTAAAGGCTGTATCAGAAGAGCAGATAACTATAGTCTGGCTTTTAGTTCCATGGGCTCAGGATATACTTGACGCTGTTGAAAGCGGTGAGATAAGTTTGAATGATTATGATATGGCACAGTGGAGGCTGATGCATATAGGAGCTCAGCCAGTTCCTCCAAGTCTTATAAAGCGCTGGAAGGAATATTTTCCAGGTCATGAGTATGATACAAATTATGGTTTAAGTGAATCTATCGGACCAGGCTGTGTTCATCTTGGAATTGAGAATATACATAAAGTCGGAGCAATAGGTGTTCCAGGATATGGTTGGATGACAAAAATAGTTGATGATAAGGGTCAGGAAGTAAAACAAGGGGATGTTGGCGAGTTAGCAGTTAAAGGACCTGGTGTTATGAAATGTTATTATAACGATAAAGAGGCAACAGACGCTGTTTTAAAAGATGGATGGCTTTATACTGGGGATATGGCAAAAATGGATGATGAAGGTTTTATATATCTTGTTGATAGAAAAAAAGATGTTATAATTACAGGTGGAGAAAACATATACCCTGTACAGATTGAAGATTTCTTAAGAAGCCATAGGGCAATTAAGGATGTAGCAGTTATAGGTCTTCCTGACAAGCGTGTAGGTGAGATTGCGGCAGCTGTTGTGGAACTTAAAAAAGACCATATTTGTACCAAAGAAGATTTAGATACATTCTGTGAAGCTCTTCCTAGGTATAAGAGGCCTAGAGTAATAATTTTCGACAATGTACCGAGAAATCCTACAGGTAAAATAGAAAAGCCGAAAATCAGGGAGAAATACTGCAAAGTAAGCGTTGTTGAATTGCAGATGAGTAATTAACTGATTAAAAAAGAAACTTAGCGCTTTTAATTAAACAAAACAGTTGAATAATGTATACATAATATAACAAGATACTGTATAATTGATATATAACACAAAAAAGGCTGAAACAGGAAAGAGCAATGTTTAATCAGATAGATTGGTTAGAGCAAATTAAATACTTCAGTTTGGAATTATCCAGTCCACTTGCTGTTATATCAGCGATTATTGATATAGCAATTGTTTCTTATCTTGTTTATAAACTTATGATATTCGTAAAAGAAATCAGAGCATGGAGTCTGCTTAAAGGAGTACTTGTCATCATAATTGTTGCAATAGTTAGCAGTTTGCTAGGGTTGCAGATAATGACATTTCTTTTTAGTAATATATTGACATTTGCTGCTTTATCTATTGTTGTTCTTTTTCAGCCTGAGATCAGAAAGGTTCTTGAAAGACTCGGAACAAGTGAATTCACTCGCTTTTTTTCAAATACCGGTAATGATGAAACTCTTAAAACTACAGCAGTTGTTGAAGAGATTGTAAAAGCATGCAAAAACATGTCTGAACAATACATTGGAGCATTAATAGTTATTGAAAAGGAAACCAAAATCGGAGAATTCATGAACACAGGTGTTCAGATGAATGCTGATGTTACCAAAGAGCTATTAGAGAATATATTCGTTCCGAAAACTCCATTGCATGACGGAGCTGTTATAATCAGGAAGGATAAGATTATTGCAGCAGCATGCT
>JAQVAJ010000130.1 GCA_028690885.1 Clostridia bacterium | reverse complement strand
CAAACTCGGTTTTTCCTTCCAAAGCTTCTAAGCGGCCATATTCAGTCATCTGCCATCTTTTATTACAGTTTTTGCAGAAAATCTGTGTGCCTTCAGAACCCATTTTGTATTCACTTTTGCAGTTTGGGCATTGATAAAGAACTTTATGTAGCCCCTTAGCCCTGTTCTTGTATTTCACACGTACTTTATTCTCATATTGCCATTTGAAATCATCATATACGAATTCTTTATTTATTATTTCATTTACTTCCTCTACACTCATTCTCTCAACATCTTCTTTAGTAAGTATAAGCTTCATATGGGCTTCCGTCCTGTTGCCTCTTTTTTCAAGATTCCAAAAAGGCGAATTTATATGATGTCCTTTTGTAAGGAAAGTCGCTACAGGTACATGAAGATGTTTGACAAGTTTAGCAAGTGACTGAGGTAAAATTGCATTAGTGCCGCAAAGTGAATACCTTGCTTCAGGATACAAAGCTATAATCTGGCCTTTTTTTGCTACTCTCATTAGATGTCTTATTAAAATCGGATCATTGGTGAATTTTCTTTTGCATATACATCCAACATCCCTAAGAAGCTTCTCTCTTTTTATAAATCCATCAATTGCTACAACATAATTAGCGCTTCTTGGAAAAATTGCTGCTGTAGCTACCATAAAATCAAGAAAAGCATTGTGATTACAAAGCATAAGGTAAGAGCCTTTTATTCCATTCATTCCTTCTTTGGAAATTTTACTTCTTTGAAGCCATACAGTCGGAAAACTTATTATCCATGTCAAGAGTCTGAGATACCATTTAATTACCCGTATTTCCTCAACCATGTCAAACCGTTCAACGTTCTTTAAAGTCATGTCATTCATTCAAAGCCCCCCAGTCATGTAAATAAACGAGTTATACCGATTGATTATATCTTTTATTAAATACTGGTGCAACTAAAACATTGTCCTTGATGATTTTATGACTATCTAGATTTCCTTTTTTAATAGCCTCATCGCGTTTAATACCGCTAATACAGACACTCCTACATCAGCGAAAACAGCCATCCATAAAGAAGCCAGCCCTAAAGCTCCTGCAACAAGGACTATAAGTTTTATTGATATTGCAAACACCATATTCTGCTTAGCTGTTGTCATGGTTTTTCTTGAAAGCCGTATAAGTTTTGGTATCTTTGTCGGCATATCATCCATAATAACTACATCTGATGCTTCAATTGCTGCTTGAGAACCCAATAACCCCATGGATATCCCTGCATCAGCCATAGCAAGCACAGGAGCATCATTGATTCCATCTCCTACAAATATGAGTTTTTTGCCATTTGACATCTTATTTTTCAGATCATCAACATATTCCGCCTTCTGATGAGGTAAAAGTGAATATGAATATTCTTTTATTCCTGCCTGGTCTGCTATATGTTTTGCAGAAGCTGCACTGTCTCCAGTCAGCATAGATATATTTCTTATTCCCATATGTGTAAGCTGATTAATTGTCTCTTTGGCATCTTTTTTTATTTCATCAGATATGACGATATGTCCCATGTACTTATCGTCAACAGCAACATGTACAATTGTTCCTGCCAAAGAGCACAAATGCCATTCTATGTTTTCTTTTTCCATTAACTTATCATTACCAACAGCTACATTCTTTCCATCTATTACCGCTTTTATACCATGCCCCGGAATTTCTTCAATATGGCCAATCCTGTTTGTATCAATAGGATTTTCATATTCTGCCTTTAAAGACTTAGATATGGGATGGTCTGAATAACTTTCAGCAATTGTGGCAATCTCAAGAAGCCTTGATGAACTCACCTGCTCTGGATGAATTGCAGTAACTTTGAATATTCCTTTTGTCAAAGTGCCTGTCTTGTCAAAAACAACAGTATCAGTTTTTGCCAGTACTTCTAAATAGCTGCCTCCTTTTATGAGCATACCGTTTTTTGATGCCGCTCCTAATGCAGAAAAGAAGCTAAGCGGAACTGACAATACCAAAGCACAGGGACATGATACGACTAAAAAGACCAAAGCTCTGTACAGCCACTGCTGCCAGGACTGGTTAAAAAGTAAAGGCGGGATAAGAGCTAATAGTAAAGCTGATATTACAACAATTGGCGTATAATATCTTGAAAAACGGGTTATGAGCCTTTCGGTTTTTGCCTTTTTTGATTGTGAATTTTCCATAAGATCAAGTATTTTTGATACTGTTGACTCTTTGTAAGCTTTTTCCACTCTGACTTTGATAAGCCCGTTAATATTTATGCTCCCGCTTAATATTGTATCGTTTATTCCGATATCAACAGGAATTGATTCTCCTGTAAGAGAAGACATATCTAATACTGATACACCTTCTATGACAACACCATCAAGAGGCACTCTCTCACCTGGTTTAACAACAATTACGTCATTTTGCTTTATGCTTTCAGGACTTAGTTGTTCCAATTTTCCGTTTCTTTCAATATTCGCATAATCAGGTTTAATTTTCATTAAATCTGTAATGGATTTTCTTGAACGCTCCACTGCATATGCCTGAAAGAACTCGCCGACTTCATAAAAAAGCATAACTGCTACCGCCTCAGGATATTCTCTGATTACAAAAGCTCCTATTGTAGCGATACTCATTAAAAAATTCTCATCAAACACCTGTCCTCTGATGATATTTTTTGCTGATTTAATAAGCACTTCATATCCTATTACAAGATAAGAGAGAATGAAGAAGATAAGCTTGGTTGTATCGTTTCTTATTAACAAAGCAGTTAACAGCAATACGACAGATAAAGCTATCTTTATAACTGTTACCCTCTGAGTGCGGTTTAATTTCATATTTTTATATATTTATCCACTGCAATTGCTATCAGTCTTTCTGCTATTAATGAAGCTTTCTCATATCCTTCATCACCTATCTCAAGGTAAATCTTTTTCATGAAAAAATCTACATTGGCTTCCAAAACACCTTTTATCTTGCTTAATCTGATTTCCAGATTATCAGCACACTTAGCGCAGTCTAATCCTTCAAATGTATATACATTTTTCATTATCTTATTCCTCTATATGTTCTAAGCCCTGGGTTATAATGGTTCTTACATGATCATCGGCTAAAGAATAAAATGCTGATTTGCCTTCTTTTCTGTATTTTACCAGATGACTTGACCTTAAAAGCTTCAACTGATGTGATATGGCTGACTGAGTCATCTCCAATAATGTAGCTATATCACATACGCATAATTCTGCTGATGAAAGAGCCATTAGTATCTTAACTCTTGTCTTATCTCCAAAAACTTTATATAAATCAGACAGTTTATATAACTTATCCTCAGTTGACATGTTCTTTCTGACAACCTTAACTGTTTCTTCATGTACGTGTATATATTCGCAATTATCATTAAATTCTTTCATACCACACATCCTTTCATATGAATATATGTTCATATGTTATTATATATTTAAATATGTTTTTAGTCAATACTGCTATTTCAAGACATATTTGCTTTTTTGTATTTGTTTCATCTGGTACATCGCATAATCTGCTCTTTTTACAGTTTCATAGGAATTTTTGTCAATTTTCAAATCAAATACAGCAATACCATATGCAATGGAAAATGGAAAATCATGTTTCTTATCATATTCAGATACTATTTCTTCAAATACCTGGCATTCTTTTTGTAAAGATTCATTATCTTTAACAATAACAGCAAACTCATCTCCGCCTATTCTGAAACATTCTCCTTTTGCAGAGAAAGCTTTTTTCATACATTCAGCACATAATTTTATAGCCAAATCTCCTGTTGCGTGTCCGTAGTTATCGTTAATATATTTAAGTGAATTTAAATCAAATAATACTGCAGAAAAAACCTGAGTTTTCTCATGAGAAGATAAAACTTCCTCATATCTGTTCCTATTTGATAAACATGTAAGAAGATCAGTTTTCGCAAGTCTTTCAAAATACTCTTTCTGGCGAAGATCCATAACATTGTAGTAATATCTTCTGATTGAATTTGTTATTACAATCACAAGAAATATTACAATGGAAATACGTAATGCAATAGAAGTACTTGTCATATTATGATAATAGTACAGGATCATCTCCACAGATCCTCCAACTATTATAGATAACAAAGGTAAAAGAAAATTTCTTAACTCCTTATTGTTTTTATTTTGCAATTCAACAAAGATAAGATAAGACATATATATTATATTGGCCGCCATTAAAATGTGAGTAAAAACAACAAGCTCATACATATCCACAACCGATGTAATCTGCAAAAACAGATTCATGATAAGAACTAAAATATATGCCCATGCAAAATACACGATACCCTTACTCTTATTGCTCAAGCACATATTGTAAATATATATGTTTATTGGTATTGGAAACAGTATCAAACTGATTAAATCAATATAATACATAACCTGAGGATAACCTGCAAAAAGCTGTATAGATCCACTTTGAAAAAGAATCCAGATTGATACGAATAATGCAAAACTGCTTATATACAAAAAAGTTTTTGACATCGGATTCTTTTTTATTCGCGTAAAGAAATATATAACAATCATGGCCAGCCCGCCAAATAAAATTATTAAAATTGAAAATAACGCATAGATAGATGAATTCTGATACGCAGCAATACAATCTCCTTTAGTTCCATACTGGATGCTTGGCACAAAACCTGAAAAATTATCATATGGAGTCTGAAAATCCATAACCAGCAAAGAACTGCCGCTTAATGCTGGTAAACTGATTACATGCCATGATGTGCCTGGTGATTTTAAAAAAGGTATAGAATTCTCTTCATAACCAAACGAATAGATAATTTCATTATCAATAAATACTTTGAGTTTTAAATGACTTGTTTTAAAAAGCAGAGTCTTTGAATTATTAAATTCCTCAGATAAAATTAAAGAGGCACTGTATTGGCACTTCTTATCAGTCTGTTTTATCTGCATAACTGGTAATTCTTTCAAAGGAGAACTGGTTATAGTAATATTAGAATGTTCATATGCAAATGTTATCCATAAAATGAATATTATAGAAATAGTCAGTATTATTGTAAAAGCTTTCGAATAATGTTTCACATTACACTCTCAATATTTATTTTTTGTCTTTAGTAAAATGCCCTCTTTAAGATACAGTTGCGTACCTGAAACAGTATATTATCTAATTTTCTCAATGTAAACATCAAATCGAACCATGATAGTGTAAACTTGTTTGGGGATTGATAAAATAAAAGAGAAATCCCATTTGAATCTGACCAGGTTCATAAATGTCTACTAAAAGCAGAAAGGACTTCTCTCATGAACATTTTAACACACAAACGAC
>JAQVAJ010000129.1 GCA_028690885.1 Clostridia bacterium | reverse complement strand
ATCTTTTAATTGTCCCGTCAGGATTAAATAATGGTAAGGGTGCTATGTATGTAATGTCATTTCTATATATTGCATCTCCTTCAGCTAGAACTGCCATCTTTCCAGCTACAATTCCTCCAGCACGCAAGACTAACTCTTCAACTGCTCTTAAAGATCCACCAGTAGAAATAACATCGTCTACTATTAATATGCGTTTTCCTTTCATGAATTCAGCATCTGCTGTATCAAGATAAAGTTTCTGAAGACTTGATGTAGTTATGGATTTAACATCAACTTCAAATACTCCGGTCATATATAGTTTCGGAGCCTTTCTTGCAAGAAAATACTTGTTATTTCCGCTTTGTCTTGCCATTTCATGAACAATAGGGATTCCTTTTGATTCAGCAGTTATAACGTAATCATATTCTGGAGCAAGTTCCAATAATCTTTTTGCACATGCAATTGTGAGTTCAACATCCCCGAACACTACAAAAGCTGCTATGTATAAGCTATCTGTAACTCTGCAAAGCGGTAAGCTTCTATCAATTCCTGCAATGTTTATATCATAGTATTTCATATTCACGCATCCTTTCAATGCTTCTTTTCAACATATATATTATACAACAAATGTTTATCTGTATAAAGACAAAAAGCTTTATTGAAAAACTAACAGTGTTTATGCATTTTAGTTATATAAAATTATCTTTACTTATAAATTATTGTCTTATTGTTTCAGTTTTATTTTTTCATTTTATTCTGAATAGCAAGTATTTTCTATACCTTTTATAAGATCATTATCAATATGTTATTAAAATTGTGAACATTTCTTTAACTTTTGAATTATAGTATTGAAATGGGTTAATAAAATGATATAATTAAACCACAATGAAGCTGGTAAAGGTGCAAACCTTTTTCTTGGCCGGCTGAGTCTTTGAAAGGTCTGAAATCGGCGTTCTGCAGGATTGATGATCTTTCTTCTTTTTAGAACAATATATCAATAAACCTGTTGCAAAAATTTCTGTTAATAGTAGAATTAAGATGTCAGTAAAAATATATAGGAGGAATAATATGGCTGAAAAGAAAAAGGGGAGTCTGATGAGTGAGTTTAAGGCATTTATTACTAAAGGAAATGTAATTGATTTGGCAGTAGCTGTAATAATAGGCGGTGCATTCGGGAAAATCGTTTCATCATTCGTTAATGATATCTTAATGCCTATAATAGGCTTGGCTCTGGGTAAGGTAAGTTTTAACGATTTGAAGTGGGTTTTGGCAACTGATACTGAAGGAAATATAACTTCATCAGTAAACTACGGAACATTTATACAGTTTATAATTGATTTTCTAATTATAGCTTTGAGCGTGTTCCTGATAATTAGATTAATTGCTGTTGCCAAACAGAAAGCTGAAGAAGCAAAACGCAAAAAAGAAGCTTTAGAAAAAGCTGAAGAAGCACCACCAGTACCACCAGCTCCACCAGTACCTACAAAGGAAGAAGTATTACTTACAGAAATAAGAGATTTATTGAAAGAAAAGAAGTAAAGTAGTATAGTTATCTTGTTACAAGGAGGTCAAAATGGACGGGTTTGATGATTTCAGCAAAAAATTAGAAAATGCTGGAAAGAAGTTATTTAAGAAAACCAAAGAGTTTGCTGATACTACAAAATTATCTATAAAACTCAAAGATTTAGAAATTGATCTTGAAAATCTTTTTCAACAAGCAGGCAAGAAAGCTTTCAAAGGCGAAGATACAAAAGAGGTGTTTGATGAGATTACCGATTTGCAAGGACAGATAGAATCTCTAAAAGCAGAGATTGCTGATGCAAAAGATATGAAAATTTGCCCTAACTGCAAATCTGAAATGCCAAAAGAAGCTGTTGCCTGTATGAAGTGCGGACATAAGTTCGAGTAGTTTATGAAAAGAATAGATTATATTTCCTGGGATGAGTATTTCATGGGTATTGCTATCTTGTCCTCAAAAAGAAGCAAGGATCCTAATACCTGCGTTGGAGCATGTATTGTTGATGAGTTTAATAAAGTTCTGTCGTTAGGATACAACGGAATGCCTATAGGCTGTTCTGATGATGTTTTCCCATGGGAAAGAGAAGGGCAGGCTTTAGACACAAAATATCCATATGTATGTCATGCAGAATTAAATGCTATTTTGAATTATGATGGTTATGGATTAAAGGGAAGCACACTTTATGTAACGCTGTTTCCTTGTAATGACTGTGCAAAAGCTATTATACAAAAAGGAATTAAAAAGGTTGTTTATCTTGATGATAAGTATTCTGATCAAGATACTACAAAAGCATCAAAGCTTATGTTTGATGCTGCGAAAGTAAGTTATGTTAAATATGAATTAAGAGGTAAGGATATTACTATAAATCTCTAGGTTTTATAACATTTATAAGGCCAGGAACAACTTCCATCCTTACACTTTTTCTTTCCACTATCTCACCTTCAATATTAACTTTAAGCATATCCTCGCTTTCTAGGGATATGCTTTTTCCTTTTGGAAATGTGATACCGTCTATACCTGCATGTTTTCCCTTCATGTATTTAGGTAATACTGAAAATACAAATGCTAGATTTTTATCTTCAACTATGCACATATCAATTATTCCATCACTAAAAGAAGTATGTGGGACAGGTATGAAACCGCCTCCGTAATATTTTCCATTTGTACATGCTGCAAGCATTACATAACCATTGTGAACAACCTGACCGTCAATTGTTATTTTTACTTTAAATCTTGTTTTCTTTTGATTCAGAGCTTTGAAAAAGCCTAATAGATATGCAGGGACACCTGTTATCCCGAATTTTCTTGTATAATATGTAGAGTTGTACGCGGCTTCTGCATCAACACCTAAAGACAAAATATTTATGCAATAGTTAAATTTTTCCTCATCAAAAAGCTTTATTGCATCAATTTTTATTACTTCACCTTCAATGGTGCGTCTAACTATATCAGTTTTATTTGAGTAATCCATCAAGCATTTAATAAAATCATTTCCACTGCCTGCAGGAAGTATGCCTATAGGGCAGTCATATCCTGCAACACCATTTGCAGCTTCATTTACAGAACCGTCTCCACCTGCTATGTATATTCTGTATCCACCCTTTTTTGCGTATTCTTCACATATTTCCTTTGCATGCATAGCATACTTTGTGTATACAATACTGTATTCCTGCTCACTGCTTTTAAAATATTTCTCTATTTCCGGTACGTAAGCGGTTGCTTTTTTGTTTCCGGACATGGGATTGATTATAAACAGATGCTTCATTAGACCCCCTGATTTATCGTATACTAATATACTGATTATTTAATATAATACCACAATATGTAGTGTTATTGAATATCATACTGTTAAAAGGCAATTAAATATATTACAATATAAGTTGATAATATTTTAAGGAGTTTTTAAATGAAAAATCTGCATTTAGTTTGTAACGCTCATATCGACCCAGTATGGTTATGGGAACTTGAAGAAGGAGTAGCAGAGACTCTTTCAACATTCAGAGTAAGCGCTCAATTCTGTGAAGAGTATGATGGATTTATTTTCAACCACAATGAAGCACTTTTATATCAATGGGTGGAAAAATACGAGCCATCACTTTTTAAACGTATACAGAAATTGGTTAAAGATAAGAAGTGGCATATAATGGGCGGATGGTTTATTCAACCGGATGGCAATATGCCTTCAGGAGAGAGTTTTGTAAGACAGATACTGGAAGGTCGCAACTACTTTATGGAGAAATTTGGCACATTCCCGACAACATGTATAAATTTTGATGCATTCGGGCATACAAGAGGATTAGTTGATATTTTAAAAAACAGCGGATATGATTCTTATCTGTTCTGTCGTCCTGAGCCTGATATGATTGAACTTCCTGATGAGGATTTTTTATGGGAAGGCTTCAGCGGTGATACAATTATGTGCAACAGAGCATATAACTCATATGAATCACATAGAGGGGAAGCAGACCAGAAGATAAAAGGCTGGATGGAAAATAACAGAAACAGACCAGTAGGAATGGTTTTATGGGGGATTGGAAATCATGGTGGCGGTCCTTCAAGAGTAGATTTTGATAAGATTTCTAAAATGGCAAAAGAAGAGGAAGATTTTAATATAATTCATTCCACACCGGAAGCATATTTTGAACAGATGAAAGAAAAACAACTACCTATTTACAAAGGAATCTTGAATCCAAGGTATATAGGATGTTATACATCTCAGATCAGGATTAAGCAACTTCATAGGAAATTAGAGAATGAACTGTACATGACAGAAAAGATGGCTGCACATGCTGCATCTTCCAAACTCATGAAATATCCTCAAGATAATATACAGCAAGCTACAAAAGATCTATTGCTTATGGAATTTCACGATATTCTTCCCGGGTCGGCAATACAACCTGTTGAGAACTATTCAATATCATTAGCAGGACACGGACTTGAAGAACTTGGTAGAGTAAAAACACAGGCATTTTTGTCTTTATGTTCAGGACAGAAAGTAGCAAACGATGGGGAGATTCCTCTATTGGTTTACAATCCTCATCCATATGAAATTCCATATATTGTTGAATGTGAATTTCAACTTGCTGATCAGAATAAGAATAAGAAGATATTTGCTAATCCTGTAGTATATCAAAACGGTAAAAAACTGCCATGCCAGGTTGAAAGAGAAGCATCAAACTTCAATGTGGACTGGAGAAAGAAATCAGTATTTTATGCAAAGCTTAAACCAGGACAGATAAACAGATTCGATGCTAGAATAGAGATGATAGATTCTAAGCCAGTTCCTGTTATCAGACAGACAAAAGATAAGTTTATTTTTAAAACAAAGGAAATTACAGTTCATATATCCAAACTTAACGGAACTATTGATAAATATGAAGTAAATGGTGTTGATTACATTGCTAAAAACGCTTTTCTTCCAGTAGTTATAAAGGATGATGAAAACTCATGGGCGCATAAAGAAAAGAGTTTCAGAAATACTGAAGGTTATTTCAAAGTAATGGATATAAATGAAGGAAATGTTTTTTCAGGGATTATTGATGAAAAACAGATAGAGAGCGTTAGAGCAATAGAAGATGGTTCTGTAAGAACTGTAATAGAAGCCGTTATGAAATATGATAATTCATTTATATGCTTAAGGTATCATCTTCCTAAGAAAGGCACTCAGATTAAAGTGACTGTAAAGGTTTACTGGAATGAGAAAATGAAAATGCTGAAACTTTCTGTACCAACAGTAATTGATAATCCTTCATATACAGGTCAGCAGGCATATGGTTCTGAAAAGCTTCTAACAAATGGAGATGAGATGG
>JAQVAJ010000128.1 GCA_028690885.1 Clostridia bacterium | reverse complement strand
TGTATTCAATTCCGAAAAGCTGCATATATCCTGATATTTCTGGAAGATTATGAAATGAAGACTGCATATTCCATAATGTGTATCTTTCATCAGAAAAAGTCTTCTTGCTATATGTATCAGACCCTGCATCAATTAGTATCGGTGTGTCTTCTTCAAAAAGCACAAAATGACCTATATCATTATGATTGTGGGCTTCTCTGTTGTGTCCACCTTTTATAGCTATAAAATGAGTATCATTTCTAAATACATATACTTGGGTATCTTCCATTATCTCTTCTTTATTCGGCTTATATGACGATTGCTTACATTCACTCTTTTCAATCATATTATATAAAGATCTTTGAGGGTGGCTGTATGATATCCTATTGCATTGATCAAATGAACAAGCAAAATCCATCATCAGCTTGTTTCCCGTTCTTTTGGCAAATCTGTATATAAGCACTGCATCAAGATTCTTTGGTTTTGGACCGCTGTCTGCAAAGTTAACGAAATATCCTCCACCAATATACATTTTTCTAACGTAATCACCCATGTTATAAATCAGCTTTTCAGACAATTTATCAATCTTTCCATCTGATGCTTTGTATAAAAGATCTAGAAAATCAAAATATGAAGCACCTGCAGCTCCCCAGTAAGAAGGGCCTTCATCGCATCCTCCATCAGGTCCGTATGTATCTAAAAAATTATCAGTATATGAAAGCATATCATTACATAATTTTTCTTTTCTTTGTTCATTTTTTTCAAATATAGCTAAAATAAATAAAATATTTGAATGTATCCAAGGATTCCAATTATTAAGTTTGTGTCCTGGTATGTGACCTATATACCACCAGTTTTTTGCATATTTCTCAAAAGGAAGTAATATTCTGTTTTCAATTTCATACTCAAGTCTTTTACTGAACATATCATCAGTTAATCCGTCATTCATATCCTCTTTAAAAAATACATATGACAGCGCAAGAACAGCAGCTGTTGATGCTGAAAATAAATCAACATATGAAACATCATCAAATTCATAAAGCAATGATGAGCCATTCTTGTTATGTGCAGGAATAACCCAGGTACTTTCTTCTAATATGAGCCACACAAGATCAAGTATTTTCTCAGTGAACCTTTTCTTTTTCTCTAAAAGTTCTGCGAAAATAAGCTCAGTAAGCATATTTCTTCTTGAATAATATGGACCTTGATATTCCGTTCTGTTTCCTGTATATGCAAACTGTTTGTAAACACTAGCTTTGAGAATAGGTATTTCAGTTTCTATAGCTTTTTCAGCATTATCTATATAGTGTTGTTTTTCTTCAGCCGAAAGCTTATCAATACCTTTTTCCGTATCGTTTCTAAGTCTTTTTAGAAAGTCATCATTTGATAAAAGTTTTCCTTTACATGTAAATCCTTCAAATAATTTCATATGTTCAATCCTTCTTTATTTTTGGCTAACATGCCATATATATATTATGCCTTGTTTACATGCATGATACAACATATGGCAAGACATATTGTCAATGGATTTGCCTGTTTTAAAGAAATAACAGCAAAAAGTAATATTTTTTTAAGCGAGTTAGCAATTGCTTATTGACTTGCTGAAGGGCATAAGTTATTCTATCATTGGCAGTTAAAATATCTGCCGGATGTGGAGAAATATTTATATGACTTTAGATAAACTTGCTATAGGGAAATACGGAAGAATAATTGCAGTAAGAGGCAGAGGCAGGCTTCGACACAGGTTATTGGACATGGGCCTTACGCCAAGAGTTATTGTACACATGCAAAGAAAAGCTCCTATGGGAGATCCAATAAGCATATATTTAAGAGGTTATGAACTTACATTGAGGCTTGAAGATGCTTCCTTGATTGAAGTCGAGGAGGTATCTGTATGATAATAGCTCTTGCGGGCAATCAGAACTCAGGTAAAACAACGCTGTTCAATCAGCTTACCGGATCGAATCAGCATGTGGGCAATTTCCCTGGAGTAACAGTTGATGTAAAAGAGGGAATATCAAAATCTGACAAATCTGTCAAACTTGTTGATCTTCCTGGCATATATTCTCTTTCCCCTTACTCAGGTGAAGAAATACTGGCAAGAGACTTTTTATTAAAAGAGCATCCTGATGGAATAATTAATATCATTGACGGGACCTCACTAGAAAGAGGCCTTTATCTTTCAATGCAGTTACTTCAGCTGAACATTCCCATGGTAATAGCTATTAATATGATGGATGAGGTTTTTGCCAATGGAATAGTAATAAAGACTGATATCTTAAGTGATTATCTTAAAGTCCCCATAATACCAATATCTGCAAATAAAAACGAAGGTATTGATGATCTTATGAAAGCAATGATTGATCTCATAAAAAACAAATGTGCTCCTCCAAGGCAGGATTTCTGCTCAGGACCAGTTCACAGAACCCTTCATGCTACAGCACACATATTAGAAGATCATGCGCAAAGAGCGTCTGTTCCTGCTTCTTTTGCGGCTGTTAAGATAATTGAAGGGGACGAACCTATGTTGAACGATTTGTCTTTAGGCAAAAACGAAAAAGATATGATAGAGCATGGAATAGTTGAAATGGAAAATGAGTTGTCCATGGACCGTATGGCTGCAATTGCTGATATGCGTTATCAGTACATTGAGGAAATTACCCAAAAAGCTGTTGTGCGTCCAAAAACTGATAAACATCATGACAAAACCATAAAAATAGATAACATACTTACTCATAAGATTTTTGGCATACCGATATTTCTTAGTATCATGTTTGTAATATTCTGGCTTACATTCGCAGTAGTAGGCAGTTTTCTTTCTGATCTGTTATCAGGCGGTATTGACTCATTAGCCAGTATTGTATCTAAAGGCTTAAATAATTTCGGCATTAATCCTGTTGTGGAGTCACTGGTTGTAGATGGCGTTTTTGCAGGTGTTGGAAGTGTTTTATCTTTTGTGCCAACCATCATAGTTTTGTTCTTTTTACTATCTTTGCTTGAAGACTCCGGTTATATGGCCAGAGTAGCATTTATTATGGATAAGCTGTTAAGGAAAATCGGTCTTTCAGGAAAGAGTATAGTTCCTATGCTAATAGGTTTCGGGTGTACTGTTCCTGCAATCATGGCTACAAGAACGCTTACAAGTGACAGGGATAAAAAGATGACAGTTTTCCTAACTCCTTTCATGAGCTGTTCTGCAAAACTTCCTATATACTCGGTATTTGCTATGGCATTTTTCACTAAATACAGAGCTGTTGTCATGATAGCGATGTATGTTATAGGAATATTACTTGCAATAGTAGCTGCTCTTATTTCCAGAAAATTCGTATTTAAGGGAAATCCAATACCTTTTGTCATGGAACTTCCTAATTACAGATTACCTACAGCTAAAAACACTATGCTATTATTATGGGAAAAAACAAAGGACTTTATTACAAGAGCATTTACAATTATATTCATTGCATCCATAGTCATATGGTTTTTAAATAAGTTCGACATAAGATTTAACGCAGTTGAAAACAGCAAAGACAGCATATTGGCCCTTATAGGTTCTTTCATCGCACCTATATTCATTCCTTTGGGATTTGGCAATTGGATGGCTTCAACAGCTTTAATAACCGGATTCATGGCTAAAGAAGCCGTTGTCTCTACTTTTGCTGTATTACTAAGTACTCAGACAGAAAGTATATCCAGCCAGTTAGGCACAATATTTGATCCGATATCAGCATTTGCATTCTTACTGTTTACCCTCCTCTATACGCCATGCGTTGCAGCTATTGCTGCTGTTAAAAGAGAATTGGGCACAAAATCCATGTTTGTAGTAGTATTGCTTCAAACGTCATTGGCATATGTAATTGCTTTAATTTTCTATCGGATAGCAATTTTATTTTAGGAGATACTATGAAACTAATAGATTATGTTATAATAGCAATTGTCGCTGCAATAGTAATTTCTGTAATCTGGTACCTTGTAAAGAACAGAAAAAAAGGGTGCAGCTCGTGCGGTTCATGCAGTGCATGCCCGTATAGCGGACAATGTGAAGATGAGAAAAAAGATAAAAAGCAGGAAAACAAATAAAACTGATACAAAAAAAGCTTTAAAGATGCTTGTTGCATCATTGTGCTTTGGATTATTTACCATAGTCATTATACTCATTGCCAAAAACTCACCTAAGTTTACAAACGGCATTTATTCTAAATGGTCAGTGTGGATGATGGATACGATGTCAAAAGCATTTTCATTTGTTAAGTTTTCTGTAGCAGAAATACTGATATATCTTTTAGCTATAATACTTACTGTTTCACTTATAATACTAATTAAGAACCTAATAAAAAATAGAGGAAGACTGGGAAGGCTTTTCAAGTTCATAACAGCATGGCTTTTAGTTTTATCCATCGGTATTTTCCTCTTCTATTCCATGTGGGGATGCATGTACTATTCTGACGGCCTTATGGGAGAGTTGAGTTTAGAAGTTAAAGACAGAGAAGTAGAAGAGCTTATTGCCTTGAATAAATATCTGATTGAAAAAGCAAATCAGCTTTCTGCTGAGGTAAAAAGAAATGAGCAAGGCTACTATACAGGCAATGAGTTTAATGAAATGGCCAGATTGAGCGCAAAAGCGGTTTCTGACTTTACAAATAAACAGGAAGCTTTACCTAAATATGTAATAGCCTCCAATGCATGGTCTTATACGCAGACCACTGGTATTTTCACCTTTCTTACAGGAGAAGCTAATATAAATTCCAACAACTTAGCCATTGCTGTTCCTTTTACATGTGCTCACGAACTTGCTCATAGAAATGGCATTACTTCAGAAGACGAAGCTAATTTCTTCGCTTTCTACACCCTTATAAAATCTGATAATATAAATATGAGATACAGCGCCTATTCAATGGCATTAATTTTTTCTATGAATTCTCTTTATTCAAAAGATGCCCAGTCTCATAGACAGCTTTCAGAATTATATTCTGACCACTTGTATAATGATTACCACAGATACACCGAACACTGGGCTAGGTATGATGGCAAGGTAGCTGAAATATCAGATAAAGCAAATGATGCATACTTGAAAGCTCAGGGAGAAACAGACGGAGTGCAAAGTTATGGAAAAGTTACAGATATTTTACTTGCATGGTATGAAATAGATATAGAAAGCAGTAATTAAGATAGCAGTAATTAAAATAGCAGAAAGGATTTTTATGGAAATCTGGGATCTTTACGATAAGAATAGAAATTATCTTGGAAAGAGTAAAAAACGCGGTGATGTTTTTATGAAAGGCGATTACCATATTGTAACTCATATATGCATTTTCAATTCAGATAACAAAATGCTTATACAGTTAAGGCAACCTTACAAAAAGGGATGGTCGGGTCTTTGGGACATAACAGTAGGAGGCAGCGCATTACATGGAGAAGACAGCCAGGCTTGTGCTGAACGCGAAGTATTTGAAGAAAT
>JAQVAJ010000127.1 GCA_028690885.1 Clostridia bacterium | reverse complement strand
ATGCTACTACCTTTGACAGACTTTTTGCCCAAAACAAAAACCTTGTAAAACAATTCAATGACTTTGAAGGTGGTCGCTTGGCAGACACCAAAACCGATTTTTTCTATAAGCAGATTGCAGAACCGCTAATTGCAGGAATCACAACTGAAATTGAGTTTACCCACTTCAATTTACAGGATTATCAGAAGCCCCTGCGAAATGATGAAAAGGCAGACGACAACAAACTGATTGCACTTTTTAAGTTGCTATCTCCCGAACATCTTTTAAAACTTCCTTTTACCAACGACAGCAACAGCCTTGACAAACGCTTTTACAGCGAGTTGTTGCATATCATCGGTTTGACAGAAACAAAAGAAGGAAACAAAAAAATCATCGAACGGAATAAAGAGAGCGAACGAAATACAGGAAGTATTTTAGAAGATGCCATCATTCAGCTTGACAGTTTAGATAAAATAAGTCGCTTAGACCGGCCAGCCCAGTTTGGAAATACGCAACAGGAAAGACTTTTTAATGTTGCACTTGAATTGACCATCACCTGGATAAACAGAATTTTGTTTTTGAAGTTGCTGGAAGCCCAGCTCATCACCTATCATAAAGGCGACAAATCCTATTCGTTTCTGAATCTTGACAAAATAAAAAACTATGACGACCTTAATAGCTTGTTTTTTCAGGTATTGGCACGTAAGTATGATGAACGAAACCCAGACGTAAAGGAAATTTTTGAGAAAGTTCCTTATCTCAACTCTTCGCTTTTTGAACCGACTGACATTGAGCATTCCACTTTGTTTATCAGTAACCTGAAAGATGATAAGACCATTCCAATTATCTCATCTACGGTTTTGAAAAACGACCACGGAAAGAAAAGAACAGGAAAGCTTTCAACGCTTGAATATCTCTTTGAGTTTTTGAACGCATACGACTTTAGCAGTGAAGGCTCGGAAGAAATTCAGGAAGAGAACAAATCACTCATCAACGCTTCTGTTCTTGGGTTGATATTCGAGAAAATTAACGGATACAAAGATGGTTCATTTTTCACTCCCGGTTTCATCACAATGTATATGTGCCGTGAGACTATCCGTAAGGCAGTTGTGCAGAAATTCAATGAAACCAAAAATTGGAAATGCCAAGACCTGAATGAAATTTACAATAAAATTGACGACACAAAGGAAGCCAATGCAATTGTAAACAGCATTAAAGTTTGCGACCCTGCCGTGGGTTCAGGACACTTTTTGGTTTCGGCTCTCAATGAAATGATTGCCGTAAAAAACGACTTGAAAATTTTGCAAGACCGTGATGGAAAACGCCTGAAAGAATATCAGGTGGAAGTGGTCAATGATGAATTGATTGTAACAGACGAAGAAGGCGAACTTTTTGAATACAATCCAAGCAATAAAGAAAGCCAACGTATACAGGAAACACTTTTTCACGAAAAGCAAGCCATCATTGAAAACTGCCTTTTTGGTGTGGACATCAATCCCAATTCAGTAAAGATTTGCAGATTGCGATTGTGGATTGAGCTTCTGAAAAACGCTTATTACAAAAATGCCACTGAATTAGAAACGCTTCCAAATATTGACATCAACATAAAGTGCGGGAACTCGTTAGTTAGCCGTTTTGAGATAGATTCCGACTTGAAACAAGCACTAAAAAAAAGCAAATGGACGATTGACAGCTACCGAATAGCCGTTGACACTTACCGAAATGCTCAAAGCAAGGAACAGAAAAGAGAAATGGAAAAACTGATTACCGCCATAAAATCGGATTTCAGAAGTGAAATTTCCTTGAACGACCCCAAAGTAAAGAAGCTACGGAAACTATCGGGTGAACTCTTTCAAATGACCCAACAACAGCAGCTTTTTGAAATGTCCAAAAAAGAAAAAGCAGCTTGGAACAAAAAAGTGGCAAAGCTGACCGAAGACACCAAAAAGCTAGAAATTGAGATTGAAGAAATAAAAGCCAACAAGATTTTTGAAAATGCTTTTGAATGGCGGTTTGAATTTCCAGAAGTGCTGAATGATGAAGGCGATTTTGTTGGATTTGATGTGGTGATTGGAAATCCGCCATATGGAGCATTATTTAATGAAACGGAGAAGTCTTACATAAAGAGCAATTATCAGTTTTGCGATTATCAATTTGATATTTATATGACATTTTTTGAACGTTCATATGATTTACTGAAAGACCTTTCTCAACTATGTTTCATTGTTCCGAACACTTGGTTGTTAAATTTAAAAACGCCAAATATTAGAAAACTACTTTTTACAAGTTTCAATATGCATAATGTACGAGCATATAATTTTCCAGTATTTGAAGAAGCCGTTGTTGATACTATAATTGTAAGTGCAGAAAAGAAAAAAGATATAACAGGTGCAATGACTGTTCAAATTATTGATAGAAACGGAGATTTGATTGAAAACAAGTTTGCCAAAAAAGAGCTTTCAGAAAATTATCAAAGCCACGTTAACATTTATCTTTCAGACTTTGCATCAAAAATTGATTTTAAATTTTCGACTCTTTTAAAACTTGATAATGTTGCGAAAATCACTCAAGGAACTAAACCATTTCAGAAAGGAAAAGGCAAGCCTAAGCAAGACGAAAAAACTATGCAAGAAAAGCCATTTGTACAATCTTTCAAAAAAGATGAAACATTTAGGCCTTTATTGCGGGGTAGCTTAATCAATAAATACGTTATTACTTGGAATGATGATTATTATATCAGTTTCGGTGATTGGTTGGCAGAACCAAGATATTCTGCAAGCTATGACGCACCAGAAAAAATTATAATTCGTCAAACAGGTAGTTCCTTAATAGCTACTATTGACAATCAACAATTTGTGGTTCGAGATAATCTTTACACAATTATATCTACAAACAAAGAATACTCTGAATACATTATTCTGGCTTGTTTGAATTCCAAATTATTGAATTGGTACTATCAAAACATAGTAAACAATGAAGTAGGAGAAGCATTGGCACAGGTAAAAAGGGGGCATTTAGCAACTTTACCAATTCCTAAAATAAATAGTTCTGTATTTCCAACTATCGAGAGCTTAATTAAGGAAGTATTGAATTTAAAACAAGATAACAATTCCGCTGATACAGAAAGTTTAGAAAGTAAGATTGACCTATTGGTTTATCAGCTTTACGATTTGACGGAAGAAGAAATAAAAATCATTGAGAAAGCATAAATGATAACAACACTAATCATATTAGGTATTCTGACAGTGTTTATCATTGGCTTTGTTCAAGTTTACAATCGACATTCAAGAGTTGTAAAGAAGATTGATTTTGTAGGAGAATACAGAAATAAATTTGTTGACTTCGCCAATAAATATTTTCAAACGTATGACCGTTACAGTCGTTCAGGAGATTTTGATGGTGAATTATACGTTTGGTTAACAATGAACGTAAGCAAAATTCAAAATTATGTTGGCTCATTTGGAGTAATGTCATACAAACCAGCATTTCAAAACTATATGATTAGCAACTATCAAATAATCATAAACACAATACCAAAGTTCAGAGAAGGCCAAATTGAAAATTTTGATGTTGGAGCAGTTGACGACTGTTTGCTTCGCTACATTGGATATTTGGAAGAGTACAGTAAGGACACACTGAAAAACTTAAAAAATCCGATTGTTTGGTTTCGTGAAGGTTTCAGAGAGATTTTAAGCGTTCCGATTTTCATACTCAGTTGGTTCGGAATAATCAGCAACAGGACATTGAATTCCATCAAAAATAGTTTGATTTACAAGGTTATTTCAGGACTTATCGCTTTGGTGACACTTATCAGCGGGATTGTGACCATAGTAGTTGGCTATGACCAGACAATTGAATTTATAAACAGAATTCTAAACAAATGAGCATTGACAGTATAGCCAGACAAATAGCTACCGTTGAAAGAGAAATTAACTCGGTAGAGAGAAGCATTCAAACCATTGATGGAAATATAAGCCGGAAATCAAAAGATGCTCATATCCTACTTACCAAAATTTCAAGAGAAAAAGATTTAAAACGAGTCCTCAACTATCAGAAAGACCTGAATAAAAAGAATGAAGAAATTAATAAGCTCGAAAAGGACAAAAGCAATAAATCCAAAATATTGGCTACCAAGCAAAAAAAGAAATTTGACCTGCAAAGTAAGCTAAACAAAGAAGAGCAGAAAGAACGAAACAAAGCCAAGAAGGAGCAAAATGAGATACTGACTTTGCAACAGCAGATAACACGAGAAATGGAAAAGCAGAAAACCCAATCACTCCATTCCTTTGATGTTTTGAAGCCTCAACCAATTGAACAAACCAGTTATGATGTTTTTGTTTCGCACGCTTCGGAAGACAAAGACGAGTTTGTAAGAGATTTTGTGAAGTGCCTTCAAGAAAACGGACTGAATGTTTGGTATGATGAATTTACATTGAGAGTTGGCGATAGTCTTAGACGTTCTATTGACAACGGTTTGAAAAGTTCACGATATGGAATAGTCGTTTTATCGGAAGCTTTTTTCAGCAAAGAATGGCCACAAAGGGAATTGGACGGACTTTTTGCACGAGAAGTAAACGGAGAAAAAGTTATCCTTCCAATTTGGCACAAAATCAGTAAAAATGAAGTTTTAAAATATAGTCCGATAATAGCTGATATGTTGGCTTTGAATACGGCAAGTTTCACAATTGAAGAAATCGCAAAAGAAATTTCTGATAGAGTATTGAATTAACCCTTAAACTAAAAACAATGGCAAAAAAGACAGTTCCGGTAAAACCTCACAAAAGGTCAACACCATCACCGGCACCAAGAAAAAATCCTGATGCTCCAAAGCCAGGACCGAAAACAGTTCCAGTTGAACCACACAAAAGAACGCCGCCGAAAAGTAAATGATTATAATGCCAACGCTTCACAGCCACACACATTGCCAAGCCCCACGAGCCAACGCTAAAGCCAAAGCTTGTCAAAGAGTGTGCCTGTCCTAACGCACAAGGTACTGCAAAATTGATAGCTAATCGATTGAAGATGAATAAAGGCCAGTTGGTAACATCGTGTATAGTGCATTTGGCGGTTTGTGCTAATATTGAAGGTGTTACATCGAATAATCTTTGTAGCGGTTGGCCAGGTTTGTGCTTCGAATCGCCAAACGACACCATACACGTAACCGTTACCGCCAAGCATACAAAACGACAGTACGGAGATTAACCCTCGTAATCTATGCAATATTTGCGGAGAAAATTTCTTTTGCTGAGAATAAACAGTATATTTGTCGCATAATATGCGGAGAATGAAGATTTATATACACGAGAAAGAAAACTGGACTGACATCACTTGGGAAAATAAAAAAGTGATGATAAAACTTGGTGAAGTTAGAAATCTACAAGGAAGACTATTGGGTAAAATGGAGTCGCTTGGTTTCGATTTACAAAATGAAGCGGTATTAAACACCCTTACTTTGGATGTTA
>JAQVAJ010000126.1 GCA_028690885.1 Clostridia bacterium | reverse complement strand
GAGCAACTCCTTTTCGGTGCTTTATTTGTCATGCAATTATCAAGGTTCAGTTTTATCTAAAATGCACTTCTGCAATTTATTCAAAAAGGTTCAATTTAGGTCTTGACTTTTAATAGTTAGTCTTTCTAAATAAAATATATAAAAGGTGATTGCTATATCTTTATTTATTGAACCGCTGTCCAGATTAGCCAACACACATACCTTTTTTACTTAGGCAATTGTTTTGATCTATGTACAATCAATTCTATCATCATTTATATTGAAATTTTCATATCCTATAATTGTGTTTATTCCTTAATAAACATCCTCAGACATTTACTTTTCTTCAATAAAATCTGTTTCAAATCGATGTTTAAACATGGTTTTACATTCCTTATGTCAAAAAATATTCTTTTAGCTTGTCCACCATATCTGTCTTTTCCCATAACACCTCCAAATCTTCCCGTCCCATATGGCCATATGAAGCAAGAGCTTTATAAATCGGTTTCCGTAGATCCAGCTTTTTAATAATTGCAGCAGGACGAAGATCGAATAATTCCTGAACCGCTTTTGTGATTTCTCCGTTTGGGTATTTCCCTGTGCCAAATGTATCTACCATAACAGAAACCGGACGGGCAATTCCTATAGCGTAAGCGATCTGAACTTCACATTTTTTCGCCAATCCAGCGGCTACAATGTTTTTTGCAACGTAACGTGCCGCATATGTGGCACTTCTGTCTACCTTGGTTGGGTCTTTCCCTGAAAAAGCGCCACCGCCATGTCTAGCATAGCCGCCATATGTATCGACAATAATTTTGCGTCCGGTAAGTCCGGTATCTCCCTGTGGACCGCCAACTACAAATCGACCGGTGGGATTGATATGTATTTTGGTGTTTGTATCCATCATATCCTTAGGGACAATCGGTGTTATGACTTTTTCGATGATGTCTTTACTCAACATATCCATATCTATGTCTGGTTGATGCTGCGCTGATACGATGATAGTGTCTATTCGTTTTGGAATGCCATCCTCATATTCCACTGTCACTTGTGTTTTACCATCAGGACGCAGATAGGGTAAATCACAGGATCTCCGCACTTTCGCAAGCTGTTTTGCTAATTTATGCGCGAGCGAAATCGGTAGCGGCATCAATTCGGGTGTTTCATCACAAGCATACCCGAACATCATGCCCTGATCACCGGCACCATGTAAATCTTCTTCTGTTTTTGATCCGGATTTATTTTCTTTGGATTGGTCCACTCCCAAAGCGATGTCCGGCGATTGTTCGTCAATAGAAGTATTGACAGCACAGGTGTTGCCATCAAAACCTTGATTGGGACTATCATAACCGATCTCTTTTAATACATTGCGAACTATCTTGGGAATATCTACATAACATGATGTGCTGATTTCTCCCATCACGTTTATTTGTCCTGTAGTACAAAATGTTTCGCAAGCTACACGACCATAAGGGTCTTGTTCAAGAACTGCATCTAAGATTGTGTCAGAAACCTGATCGCAAACCTTGTCAGGATGTCCTTCTGTAACCGATTCTGATGTGAAAAGTAATTGATTCATTGTTATCATCCTTATTTATTTTTAACTAAAATTAGCTCCTGCTGTCTTCGGTTTACCATTCTCGCTAGCGGGTTTATATCAACTGCTATTTATAGCTGCTGATCTTTAAGACAGGTGTAAATTTGCGTTGTGCTCAAAGATTCGTGACCTAGGATTTCTTTTAATGCTCTGATATCCACATGTTAATGTTTGTACAACAATGTAACGGTAGTGTGCTGGAACTTTCACAGTAGTTTTCGATTATCAATCGATGCTTTGTAAAAACATAGCTGTATTCAAAACACTTACTGACAACATTATTGGTTTTGTTGAACAGACATGGCAAATGGCTTCGTTGTTTTGAAAAGCTATCTGATAGGTAAGATGATTATTTGGCTCAAAAACACTGAAAGAAGGCAATGGTTTATGTAGGCCTTCACCTTCCCATTTTATCCGGCTCTCTTTCTTAGTCCAGACTTCATAAAAACGATATATCTGCTTGTCAGCCATTATATATGCTGTTTCATCTGATGAGAAAAATCTTTCTGCTATTTTCAGATCGACAGGCTTTATGAATTCGATATCTATTCCGACAGGTTCGTCTGAAACGGCACAAGCGATATAATGACCTGCATGAGAAATGTTGAAGTGAATATGATGAGTGTTCATCAAAAACGGTTTGCCATATTCATTCATGGAAAATTCAAGTTGTTTATTACTAAGTCCTGTAGTTCGGCAAATTACAGTCCGAACTAAAATATCACCTAACAGACAATTTTGCGCATCCCGGAAGAAGTGGAATTTTCTTATTCGTTCTTGCTTTTCCGGGGATACAAGAGGTAGCAAGGCGTCAAACTCATTTTGCGCGAGCTCTGGTATTATGGTGAGAATGACAACCTCAAACATACATGACACTCCTATAAAAAATTATAATAAAAGTTATCGGTGCTATTCCTTTGCATTTTTGCCATCAGGTTATGGCGATGCGAATGCATTTTGTAAAGG
The DNA here is from genome assembly GCA_028690885.1 of Clostridia bacterium. Taxonomy (GTDB): domain Bacteria; phylum Bacillota; class Clostridia; order DUPQ01; family DUPQ01; genus DUPQ01. The sequence goes on along the minus strand of JAQVAJ010000126.1, from coordinate 2,920 downwards.
ATTCAGTTTATAGAGATACCTTTTCTATATTTTTGATAACGTTCTTGCACAATTTGATCCGGCGAAATATTCTGATAATTAGAAAGCGCAGATTCGATAAAATTACGGATTGTGTCTGCCATTTGTCTAGGGTCGTTATGTGCCCCACCAGATGGTTCCTTCAAAATAACATCGACATTTCCTTGTTCATACAAATCATTCGCTGTCATTTTAAGAATCACTGTTGCTTCTTTATCTCTGGATGCATCTTTCCAAAGTATTTTCGCACAGGCTTTAGGCGAAATTGCACTTAAAACCGCATGCTCTAATATTGCAATTTGATTTGCCACGCATAACGCCAGAGCCCCCCCGCTACCACCATGCCCAATAATAACTGAAATAATCGGTGATTTTAAAAATACAGCCTCTGCTATCATATTGGCAATTGCTTGAGATTGGCCTCTTTCTTCTGCTTCTATACCTGGATATGCACCAAGCGTATCGACAAAATTAATAACAGGTCTGTTGAATTTTTCTGCCTGTTTTATCAGTCTAAGCGCTTTTCTAAATCCTTCAGGTTTTGCCATAGAAAAATTATGCGATAACATTTCATTTAAATTCTTTCCTCGAACCTGTGCGATAACCGTAACAGGCAATGTATTAATTGATGCCAATCCACCAAGAATCGCTTGATCATCACCAAACAGCCTATCACCACTTAGCTCCATAAAGTCGGGAAAGATATAACGAATATAATCTAACGCATTTGGACGCCTATTATGATTTAATATTTCTAAACTGTACATCATTTATTTTATCCTTATTTGTACATATTTTTCTGTGAAATCTCAATAATTCTGCCAATGTGTACTTTATGTCTTTCATGTCTGCGATGATATCTACCATTCCATGACGTTTGGCATATTCCGCCGTTTGAAAATCATCCGGAAGCTCTTCATGTGTCGTTTCTTGAATAATACGTTTCCCTGTAAAACCAAAAATTACGCCCGGTTCTGCAATAATAATATCAGCCAAGGATATAAAGCTTGCACTGACACCGCCTAAAGTAGGATTAGTTATTACAGCTATGTGCAGCATACCGTTGTCACTGTATTTTTTAGCAGCAGCAGCAGTTTTCACCATTTGCATCAGCGCTGTTGTCCCTTCATTAACCCTAACGCCGCCAGAAGCTACAATCGAGATAATCGGCAAAATATTATCCATAGCGTAGTCAAATGCCAATGATATTTTTTCACCTTCCAATATGCCCATTGTCCCCATATTTACAGCCTTGTCTAAGCAGAGTAAAAGAATGTTGTAGGAATTAATTTTTCCTTTGATAACTCGGACTGCATTTTCTTGTTCATCCTGGGGCTTATCAGATAAATAATATACGTTACCGTTACGCAACATAAACAATTCTTTATTCGATCCTTCATCAAGAATGTCCCACATGTAACTACTCCTATTCAACTAAGATAATCAAGTAATTTTGCCTGTTTATACAAATCATCTTCCTCCAAGTGGCGAACTGTTATTTTATCGTATAAATTTTCTCTATATAATGCTACGATATAATCTTTAAATTTATATGTATAATATTTCTCCCTGTTCACAAGTACACTAAACGAATCCAGAGGTATTGAAAGACCTCGCCCGTCATGTTTTATATGAGCTTCTTTTTTTGTCCATATCTCAAAAAAACGCACTGCAAAATTGTTTGATTGCATTATATACCTATTTTCATCTGGTGTAAAAAAACGTTTGACTATTTGTTGATCAGGCTGACGGATTTTTTCAATATCAATTCCAATCGGTTTGTTTGAAAACGTTACAGCAACTGCGTTTCGCGTATGCGATATATTATACTGAAAGTCTGGATAGGATAATAAATACGGCTTCCCATACAAATCTTTCTGGAAAAACAAATTACGGTTAGACAGAAAAATTCTTTGGCTCGCCACGATGCGAATTAAAATATCAGCAAATACGGTTAGCTTTTTATCCATATCATTTCGCATATTTGTTATTTTGTTTAATTTATCATCAGAAATACAGCGCAGTAGATTTTTGAAGCTAGTGTTATCTGTTGTATTCGTTTCCGCTTCAAGTATATATACTTCAATCATAATGCTATGTTTTCTTCTACGTAATCAATCATTGTTTGTATATTTGGAAACGCAGTAAACAGTAGCATCTGATCATTAAATTCAAAACCGAACATTTCTTCTAAATTGACTATCAATTTAATAAATGTTATAGAATCAATACCCAGTTCTGTCAATGTAGTCTTACATGTGATACTATTGTTTTTGACATTTGTCATTTCTGATATAAGCGAAATAACCTTGCTCGCAACCTCAGAATTTTCCTCAACTAACAGATCGGGTTCGTTTGTTTGAGGCAGTAGGTCGTTTACCCGCAACTGCTTCCTGTCAATCTTGCCGTTTAATGTCAACGGAAACTGAGTTATACGGATATAACAAGCGGGCAACATATAATCAGGCAGTCTGGATTTAAGCCAATCTGTTAACTGTTGCCTGTCCACATCTTTTTGTGCGACATAAAAAGCTATTAATCTATTGGCTTGCTTTCCTTCTTCCACTGTTACAACAGCCTGTTCGATTGTATCAAATCCATTTAAAACAGTTTCAATTTCTTCAAGTTCAATTCTGTACCCGCGTAATTTAATCTGGTTGTCAACACGACCTACATAGTGTAGAAAATGGTCCTTGGAAATACTACCAAGATCACCTGTAAGATAAACTTTCTTATTAGCCTCTGGCAGAAAAATAAACTTTTCTTTTGTCTCTGTTTCAAGGTTCACATAGCCCAGTGACAATCCTTGACCTGAAATTGCAATTTCCCCAACAGTGCCATCCGAAACAATATGATGGTTTTCATCAAGTATATAAATATCCGTATTCTTGATCGGAAGTCC
>JAQVAJ010000125.1 GCA_028690885.1 Clostridia bacterium | reverse complement strand
CATCAAACAATCCTTTAAGACTCTCCTCACTGTCAAATCCCTTGGCGGAGTTCTCGATGTTCTTGAAGACATTGCTCAGCGTTTCGTTCAGATTGGGATTGTTGCGAGCACCCTTGCAGACGTTCACAAACAGATCGGAAGGAAGTATGTAGAACCCTTTCTCCTTCACGGTGTCTATCCTTCCGTATTCAGCTTCAGCATCTGAAATATCGGCATAGTTGAAATCTTCGTTACCTGCCCTGTGCTCTTCCTTGTTGAGGTAGGCTGTCAGGTTCTCCGAGATAAAACGGTAAAATAAAAAACCGAGTACATATGATTTGAAATCCCAACCGTCTACAGATCCGCGCAGGTCATTTGCTATTTGCCAAATGGCACGGTGTAGCTCTTCTCTTTCTTTTTCTTTGCTCATGGATTGATGTAATTCTTCTTTGTCACAAATTTAGGCAAAATAAACAATAAGACGTCGGTGAATTCGGGTTTATGTTAAGGACATATTTGAACGAGTATACATGGTGTAGAGTTGCCTGCCCGTAGCAACAAGCAAACATAAACTTTTTTAAGTCTACAGGGAATTATTAATCACCTGTAAAGCGTTCTACAGCAGTTGGGTTTTTTAAAATAAATTTTTCCACATCTAATCCGTCTATATGATATATTCGCCCATCTACTTTAAATGTCTTGTTGGGTTTACCAATATAGTCACTCAAAAATTTTACTCTGTACCTAATGTCTGGATGAGAGTCACTGAGTGTTGGAGTATGATTTGGTAATTTAGATAAGAGCCGGATGTATGATTCGGGAGATTTTCCTAACCAATTTAAAAACAATATAGCAACGATATCAGCCTCGATCTCCATTTCTCTGCTATACTCGAATTTTTTGTAATATGAATTTTCAACTAACAGGTGGTCTATAGCTTGAGATGTGATTAGAGCAGATTCAACATAGTTTCTTGTTAATTTTTCGATATCTTCATTATTTTGCATATATTGAGCAGAATTTATTATAGCAATACTTGCTCCTGCAGCTAACGAAACTGCGGATATACCTGATATTATAGAGTTTCTCCTCTCTTTTTTCTTTGTTGTGAAAAATTCACGTTCCGCATGTTTAAACATAATATGAGCAATTTCATGAGCAACTACACCAAAATACTCATCCATACCTAAACCAAACAATTTAATCATTCCATTTGTAATGAATATGTATCCATTTGGATAACAAAATGCATCAATATCAGAACTCGGGAGAAATGATATTTTTTTTATTTTTTCTTTATATTTACTTCCAACAATATAATTATCTCGATTGTCCTCTACGTCATAACCAGATAGATAACTACTTATTGAGTTAAGATCTTTATTGAACTGCTTTATTGTTTTATTCTTAAAATTGGAGTTTATATTGTTATAGGATTTGAATGCCTTGTTGTTTTCAACAATGTAATCCCAAAAAACAGAATAATCTTCTGAAAATGGGGGTAATTCGAATTGGTAATAGGATGTTACCTCTCTAATATACGTGTCTGATACATTTGTTTTTATCGTTCCACAGGAAACCAGAATAAGGGTCAAGTTAACAAATAGAATACTTTTTTTCATTTTTCTGTATTGATTAATGTAGGTATAATATACATTTCCAGGGCTTTCGTCGTAAAGTGACGAAACGTTCAATACCAGTATACCTCCACAATTTACTGAGGAGCTTCCACTTTCTACTTAAGTTCGATCTTCTAGAAGATCTTACAAAGCGAATCATTCAGATCATCTAAATCACTATCTGGCAGAATAAGATTTAAACATAATCTTTATGCCGTAATAATAAAAGGTACTTAAAGGTATTAATATTTAATCAATTAGGTGATTTTTCGTTGGTAGAAATGAGAACTTATCTTTTACCTTTTAACAAAGTGTAAAAAATAGAGACTGTCTCAATTTTGAAACAGCCTCTATTTTAATGATAATTAACTGCTTCAATTTACCGGGATACAATATCGTTATTTATGATAATTGACCTGTTTTTCATAAGTTCAGCAGTTGTATTTTTCACAATAGAGTTATCGTGAAATAACTTCGCACTAAATGAACTCGTAGTTATTTGAATTTTTGGATTATACCCGGATTCTTGTGACTTTAAGTTTTTTGTTCCCATTTTAATTTTCATGTTTCCAGCCCTCGTTTGTTCTGCTATCACTTAAATTTATTTGTGGTGGTATGCCTGGAGCACTTATAATTTGTTTGCTCAGAATACCCTCACTTAAAAATACATCAGTCCCATTAGACAATGATTCGATTAAACATCTTCTGAAAGAATATGGAACTCTATCACTATTATTCAGCATTATTGCCGGATTATAAGGATTCTCCAGCTCCATCTCGTTACTAATATCATCATATATGTTTTTGATGATTGAGTAAAGATTATCATCCGGTTTCTCTATAGGCAAACCTAAACTCTCTTTTGCTTCTTTTCTGCGAATTGAATAATCATGACTCCCTGATTCACTACATAGAAATTTAATAATAGCATCTTCTTTCTCAGCTCCTAGATTTTGCCATTTAAGTAACTTCTTTGCCAACATTTGGATTTGACTTTTTGACTTATAAACCTGTCCAAGGGTTAAAGGATGAATTTTTTCTGACAGGTTAAGCAAAATACTTGTCATTTGTTCCTGATTAGAGATGCCAAAATCATTTTTTGCCATTTCAATATATGCATTCACATCCTCAGTACTAACTGGTACTTTAGCATTTGGATCTGTGACTCCTGGAAAAGATGGATTGAGTGGTCCATTGATACTCGGATCAATAGGTCCCAATGAAGCCTGTTTAGTCATCACAATCCTGTTTGCTCCCAAGGATATTAATGTGCCAGAGCTAAAACAGTTAGCAGGAATAATAACCTCAAAATCTTTGCAAAAACTTCTGATGAGATTTACCAGACTCCAAGCAGCTAATGTATCACCTCCATTGGTGTACAGATACAAAGTAATTTTTTCTTTGTCGCCAATATTATCCAGATGCTCGGTGAATTTTGGAAGAATATCTTTTGCAATCTGTGTTTCTAAGCCTTGTCTGGTACTGGTTACATAAACCAGCAGCTTGGAATTTCTGTTTTCTTCCAACTGATGATATAAATCTTGTCTGTCAGATCTCATCGTATAGAATTTTATTTGCTTATGCAAACATATATGTTTTTTGCTAAAAGAGAAAATTATTTCAATTAATTATACAAAAAACGGCACACATAATGTGCACTACAATTTTTCAGATAGTATATTATGAAAGTGTTTATTTAGTCTTGGCTTCTGTATCTAAAGTTGTAAGTACTTTATTCTGAAAATGCAATTCAACATTAGTATATTCGCTGATATGAAACTTCAGCTTTATCGGATCCATTAGGTTCTGTCAGTCGGTCCAAGCATTGGCAATGTTTACAAAGAATGCCTCTCGGATAATGCTCCCTCTCTGATTGCCGGTATATGTACCTCCCGCCATACCGACACCCAGCACATTAGGATTCAGAAGCAAGACGGAAATAATATCTGTGTTGGCAGCTTCACTCGTAATCAGCTTTACATCTTCTTAACACATGTGATTCAGAGGGATATACTTTCATTCTTCTTAAAATTTTCCGTTCTAATAATTGATTTACTAGTGAGTGAACAAAAATATTTCGGCATATTCCGACATGGAAGAGAATATCTTGAATTCCAAAGTCACACCGTCTAAGGTGTCTGGATTGAAAGGTTCAAATTGCCTTCTAATTGAACTATCTCATCACTGTCGCATCTCGCAAATGGTGTGTGGATTGAGTAAACTCAAATCAGTTCACATCGTCGCCTAATTGAAATCACACCTCGTATGAGGTGTGTGGATCGAAACTAAAGTGGTCGAATTTCTCCACTTTAGGGAAAATGTCATCCCTCGTATGTGATGCATAAATTCAAACAAGCATATAGCCGATAGTCATTTTTTCTTGTTTAAATAAATAACATCAAATCTTCACATCTTCCTGAAAAAGAGCAACAACACAACCCCAATCGCGAGGAAGATCAGGCTGCTTTTCCAGGTACCATTGCCCTCCACATGCGAGTTGAGATAGGGGCAGCAGGAGAGGTACTTGATGGAGATAGTGGACTCCGGTGTGGGCTTCAGAAATACCGGTGAGGCAACCCGTTGTCCCGTGCCGTGATACGTTTTCCCCTCCACCGTGAACTCATAGCCAAAAAGGTAGGTGTATCGATTCGGGATCACCTCATTTCTTTCGCCATATTCCTGGCGGTAGCTGGTAAGGATTGCCTCTCTGTCTTCGCCAAACAACAGGAGCGTTCCCAAAAAAGCGGCGTAAAGCATAAACAGCATGGCGACGCAGAATATCAGCCACTTCCCGAAATTATTCCCCCGTTTGCGTTTGCCCATATTAGAAACTGTTTTTCATCTTTTATCTCAACGAAAAGGCACAACTGTTTGCATTGCAAAAGTAACCATTATTTTATGGTAAAAAAACGTAAAAGGTGAAAAATTATACTATTTTTGTGGAGGATGTTGCCTATAGTCTGACAAAGTTGTGAACCGGGAACTTTACACATGTCGGTCTCAAAGAGACCGATGTAAACAAATAGATTAATCGTATGAGAAACATGAAGTTGCACACAGCATTCATCCTGCTGTTCCTGCTTTTCCCAATCGTTGCTATTGCCCAGAGCAATCCCATGGACGTGACGGCGCAAACCGGTTCGCTGACATGGAACAGGCTGCCTTCAGATGCCGAGCTCGATGTTGCCGTCGCGCAGTTAAAAAGTCAACTGGGTGGCGACATCTCGGTGAACGGCAATGTGGTGGATGAGCGCAGTTTTGAAGTCTCGCAGATCGTGAAGTTACACAACAAGGAGCTGGCGGGTAAAAGAGAACCCGGCTCCATCTCTTCAGCACGCATCTTTTCCGCCATCTACGGGACGTACCGCACAACCATAAACTCCTATTCGCTGGTGCAGAACATTCAGGAGGATAAGTTTTACTTCATTGGCACCTACATGGGGAGTTACAGGCCGGAATCGCTGGAGGAGGCCTACAACAACAGCATCAACGAAATTACAGGTTCACAATTCACCGCATTGGGTTTTGCGCCACCACTCGACGGTACTACTGAAGAGGGGGCGACCGAATTTGGCGGCGACAGCTCCGCTGCGGGTGAGGAGTTTCCCTGGGAGGTAGTTGTCGGTCTGCTCGGTGCGGGAGGTGTCGCCGGTGGATTGACAGCGCTGGCACGTAAGCTGTTCCGGAAAAAACCGGGACGGAAACAAAACGTTCAGTCGAAAAAGGAGACCAAAAAGAAAGAGGAGAAAAAGGAGGAAGAGGAGGAGCAGGTGAAATACATCCTGAACCTCAACAAGGAGCAATTCAAGCTTGCACCCGGGCAGCCCGAAATGCTGGAGGTGGTTGTCTACAAGGTCACGCCGAAGAGCCAGCGGAAATATCCGGCACAGATAGAGCTC
>JAQVAJ010000124.1 GCA_028690885.1 Clostridia bacterium | reverse complement strand
GTGCCCCAGGTCCTGAAAATGCCGCAGTTTCCTCAACAGGACCGTATGGCCGAGGTGGATGTCCGGCGCAGTCGGGTCGAAACCCGCCTTGATGACAAGCTGTTTCTTCTTCTTCAGCTTCTCAAACAAGGCGGTCTCGTTGATTATCTCGACCGCACCGCGCTTTATTATCTCTAACTGTTTTGATGCGTCCATTGGTTTAGACCTTAAGGCTTAACGCTATTCTCCTCTCGGCATCGTCGACACGCAGCACCTTAACCTGCGCCTTATCTCCGACTTTATACGACTCTTCGAGCTTGCCGGATGTCTCTATGGGAAGTTCTGACACGTGGGCCAGCCCTTCAAGGTCCGGGGCTAATTCGACAAAAAGCCCGAAGTTGGTTATCTTTGTTATTACGCCCTCGGCTGCAGTACCCGGCTGGAACCTGGCCACGAAATCAGGCCACGGGTCCGCGACGAGCTGCTTCATGCCAAGCGACAGTTTCCGGTTATCCGCGTCAACCGAAAGCACTACCGCGTCAATCTTCTGCCCTTTCTTGAGCACTTCGGACGGGTGGTTGATCTTCCTGGTCCACGAGATGTCGGTATTATGCAACAGGCCGTCTATACCCTCTTCGAGCTCGATGAACGCGCCGTAATCTATGAACGAGCGCACCTTCCCCTTAACCTGCGTGCCGACGGGGTACTTGCCGGCAACTTCGGTCCATGGGTTCATCTCGGTCTGCTTGATGCCAAGCGCTATCTTCTGGCTATCCTTGTCAATGCTGAGGACCACGGCTTCTATCATGTCGCCGATAGCCAGCACTTCCGAAGGATGGCCTATCCTCTTCGTCCATGAGAACTCGGAGATATGGACCAAGCCTTCTATTCCCCTCTCGAGCTCTACAAAGGCGCCGTAAGGCACGAGGTTTAACAGAAAGCTGATGAATGCCAGATGAGCTTAAGACGTATTGTTGCATCATGTGCGATGAACGGAGTTCCAGTACCTGCATTTGCAGCAGCTTTATCATATTATGACGGATATAGAAGCGAAAGACTGCCTGCTAATCTTTTGCAGGCACAGCGCGACTATTTCGGTGCACATACATATGAAAGAGTAGATAGTGAAAGAGGAATTTTCTTCCATACCAACTGGACTGGAAGAGGTGGTGACACTTCCGCTTCTACATATAATGCTTAATAATAAATTGATAATAATATTTTACAAGGAGGAAAATTATGAAATTGCCATTTAAAATAGATTTAAAGAATAAGGTAGTAGTTGTAACTGGAGCAGGTGGTGTTTTATGTTCCATGTTTGCAGACGCATTAGCAACGGTAAAAGCAAAAGTTGCATTGCTGGATTTGAACTATGATGCAGCAAAAAAGATTTCTGATGAAATCAATGAAAAAGGCGGCATATCAATTCCCGTGAAAGCTAATGTTTTAGAAAAAGAAAGTCTTATGGCTGCAAAACAGATTGTAAATGAAAAATTAGGAACATGCGATATTCTAATCAATGGAGCCGGCGGGAATAATGCGAAAGCTACCACGACTAAAGAGTATCTTTACAAGGAAGATATGGATGCTGAAGACCTGGTTACTTTTTTCAATCTTGATCCGAAGGGTGTGGAATTTGTATTTAATCTGAATTTCATAGGCACTTTATTGCCTACACAGGTATTTGCATCAGATATGGTTGGTAAAAAAGGTGCAACGATAATAAATATATCATCAATGAACGCATTTACCCCATTGACCAAAATACCTGCTTATTCCGGTGCCAAAGCTGCAATATCTAACTTCACTCAATGGTTAGCAGTACATTTTTCAAAAGTTGGAATAAGAGTAAATGCGATAGCTCCTGGCTTCTTTGTAACAAATCAGAATGAGGCGTTATTGCTGAATAAGGATGGCACATTTACAGAAAGGTCCAATAAAATCCTGTCAGCTACCCCTATGAATCGTTTTGGAAAACCAGAGGAACTTATAGGCGCATTGCTGTATTTAGTTGACGAGAATTCATCAAGTTTCGTAAACGGTATAGTATTACCAGTAGATGGCGGCTTCTCGGCATATAGCGGAGTATGATATGGATGCTTTAGTAAAAAGAAGTTATGATAAACCGATAACTGATACCCAACTTGAAAGGTTTTTAGATGATGCCTATGCATTATTTTCATCTAAAAAGGATGTTAAGAAAATACTTATAATTCCTCCTGATTTTACAAGATACTACTCCATGTCAGGAAAAATCACATCTATGCTGTATGAAAAGCTTAAAGATGAGTGCATAATAGATATACTTCCTGCATTGGGAACGCACATGCCTATGACAGATAAAGAGTTTGATGAGATGTTTGAAGGAATTCCGCATGACAGATTTTTCATACATGACTGGAAAAAGGATGTAATAAAAATCGGAGAAGTTCCAAAAGAGTATGTGTATGATGTTTCTGAGGGTCTTGTTAATGAGAAGATGGATGTGGAAGTAAACAAGATGTTTTTAGACAGGTCATATGACCTCATATTATCAATAGGTCAGGTCGTACCTCATGAAGTAGTTGGAATGGCTAACTATTCAAAAAATATATTTGTAGGTATCGGCGGAAACAGTATGATAAATAAATCCCATATGTTAGGAGCTTTTTATGGGATGGAAAGAATGATGGGAAGAGACTTCAGTCCTGTGAGAAAGGTACTGGATTACGCGCAGGAAAAGTTCATATCCTCATATCCTGTTTTCTATATTTTTACTGTTACCACACAGAACGGAACTTCAGCAGATATTCATGGAATATATGCCGGTAACGGCAGAGATGCCTTTGAAGAAGCTTTAAAAGACAGCCAGCAGAAGAATTTTACTTTCTTAGACGAGGAACCAGAAAAAATTGTTGTTTATCTTGATGAAAGAGAATTTAAGACAACATGGCTGGGAAATAAAGCTATATACAGAACAAGAATGGCTATAGCAAATGGCGGAGAGCTTATTGTTTTAGCACCTGAAGTAAAACGTTTTGGAGAAGATGCTGAAAATGACAGGCTAATACGTAAATATGGGTATATCGGCAGAGAAAATATATTAAAAAAGGTTGAAGAAAATGAGGATTTGAAAAACAATCTTTCAGTTGCAGCGCATATTATTCATGGTTCATCAGATGGCAAATTCAATATTACCTATGCAGTACGTCATATGACAAAAGATGAGATTGAGAAAGCTAATTTCAAATACATGGATTATGATGAAGCTGTAAAGAAATATGATCCCAAAAAGCTTAAAGACGGATACAACATGGTTGATGGAGAAAAAATTTACTATATCTCCAATCCTGCATTAGGTCTTTGGTCATCAAGAAAGAAATTTTCAGCGCAATAGAATAATAATTTCTTATATTTATTAAGACCACCTTTTATATGAGGTGGTTTTATTTTGTCCTTATTTAAACTTGAAAGAGACATTGTTTAAGGGGATTATCTATTAAAATATGTCAATTCTTTACAACAATTTAATTGAACAACTTAATAATGAATAAAATTCATTTAATATAATAATTATTTAATGAAAACATATTGACACACATAAAAAACTTCATATAATAACAATTATGTTTAGTATCACTTAACATTCTGTATAGTATTATTGAAAGGCAATGTAATGATGGATATTGGCGGTAAGATTAAACAGTTAAGATTATTAAATACCCTTACACAACAAGAGCTTGCTGACAGAAGTGAACTTTCAAAAGGATATATTTCACAGTTAGAGAGAAATATTATTACACCTACAATTGCCACACTGCAGGATGTGTTAACTGGTTTAGGAACCAATCTTTCTGAATTTTTTTCAGGTACATATGCTACTCAGATAGTTTTTAAGAAAAAGGATATGGTAACAAAAAAAGATGAAGCAGAGGGAAGGCAGATTATGTGGGTAGTCCCTGACTGCCAGAAGAATGCCATGGAACCAATAATTATTTCATTACAACCTGGAGGAATGAGCTATCAGGATGACCCTCATGAGGGAGAGGAATTCGGATATGTTATGGAAGGAAGCATAAAACTAGAAATAAATGACAAGAAGCATACAGTTACAAAAGGGCAATCTTTCTATTTTAAATCTGATGCTAAGCATTTAATAAGAAACACTACAAACAAGAAAGCGGTTGTGTTATGGATTTCAACACCGCCCAGTTTTTAATTACATATAGGAGAGCAAATGGGTAAAAAGATTATTGAGTTGAAGAACATTTACAAGAGATATGGGGATTTTACTGCTATTGACGGTATTAATCTGTATTTCAATGAAGGTGAATTTTTAACATTATTAGGACCTTCAGGTTGCGGAAAAACTACAACCTTGAGAGTAATCGGAGGATTTGAGCAACCTGATGAAGGTGATGTTATGTTTGATGGCGTTCGGATAAATGATGTCCCTGCTCATAAAAGAATGCTGAATACCGTATTTCAGAAATATGCTCTTTTTACTCATCTTACTGTTGGTCAGAATATAGCTTTCGGACCTTCTATAAAAAAAATCAATCCTGAACAGATACAGAAGGACGTAAAAAAGTATCTTAAAATAGTTAATCTTGAAGGATATGAGGACAGGGATATTTCTACTTTAAGCGGAGGACAGCAGCAAAGAGTCGCAATAGCCCGAGCACTGATTAATAAACCCAAAGTTCTGCTTTTAGATGAACCTTTAGGAGCTTTGGATTTAAAACTCAGAAAAGATATGCAGGATGAACTCAAGACAATGCATAAAGATTTAGGGATAACCTTTATTTATGTTACTCATGACCAAGAGGAAGCATTAACTTTGTCCGATACAATTGTTGTAATGAATAATGGGAAGATACAGCAGATAGGTACGCCAGTTGATATATATAATGAACCAAATAACGCTTTTGTAGCATATTTTATAGGGGAGAGTAATATTATCAGCAGTACAATGGTAAGAGACAAGGTAGTACGTATTGATGGAGTGGAGTTCGAATGTGTAGATAAAGGTTTTGGTCAGGAAATGCAGGTGGATGTTGTAGTCCGGCCTGAAGATGTAATACTTGTATCTCCCGATAAATCCAACCTTAAGGGGATAGTTACATTAATTACTTTTAAGGGTGTCCATTACGAGATATGGGTTGAAGGACCTTCATTTGAATGGAAGGTTCATTCAACTATGCCTAAGAACATTGGAGATGAGTTAGGAATTACTGTTGATCCATATAATATTCATGTTATGCATCATGATCCTCTGAATATTCCTTTAGAAGTTCCTCCTGCTGACATGGGAGTGCCAATATGAGTAAAAGAAGATTTTCCTTTCCCTATTTATTATGGATGGGCATTTTTATTGTTGTTCCTCTTTTTCTAGTAATTTTTTATGCCTTTACAGAAAATTCTTCTGGAAAAATAATGTTTACTCTTGACCATATAAAAGCAATATTTGAACCGGTGTACCTAAAAGTAATCGGTCGTTCATTATACATGTCATTAATAGCTACTGTAGTCTGCTTTATATTAGGGTATCCCGCTGCAATGAT
>JAQVAJ010000123.1 GCA_028690885.1 Clostridia bacterium | reverse complement strand
AAAAAATTCACATCAACAATTGTCATTGTTTTATCCATATGTTTTGCAAAGAATGCATGATAACTGTGATCTATACTGCAGACAACATATCCATTGCTTGCAAGTTCTAAAAATGTTGACAGATTGCTGCCCCGATATCCAAATGAACCATGCGAGAATATTATTAAAGGCAGCTTTTCATCATTATCCTTAAGGTTTGGATACCAAAACTGTATTGTAATTTTTCTTTTTTCTGATTCTTCTGAATATGATTCTGTTCTATCTTCATCCGTTAAAGTAACACTAGCTGTCTGAACATCATATTCTCCAGTTACTTCAATTGGGTTAAACTGAGGAAATATTATTCCAGGCAGTATTGAAAAGGTAAGCAATATGCAGATATTTATACAAATCAGTATTGCTTTTGCAGGTTTGAACTCCCTAACAGTCTGCTTTTTCCTAATAAGAGATATTATACTTATTAAAGCAAGAACTAAAAGAAGTATAAATAACCCTGTCCAGCGAAATCCCCACCAGTAAACATTAACTGATAAGAGCAGTGTGAATAAGCCAAATGTTGTAAGCCTCATTATATTTTTTACCTTTTGCTGATGATTCTTTGTAATCATCTGATAAACCAATAGAGCGATTTGTGCGCTAAGCGCAACGATTAGTGTAATAATTCCAAGCATATTTTTTAATTCCTTTCTGACTTTTGTCTTGGCAAGTATAGCTAGTACAGATATATATGACAACGCTTTTAGAGGTATGTTGCAGAAAATCGAGGTAAGTTACATATTCATCAATATATCTTCCTGACATTCCATTTTTTAATTACTTTGTATTTTTAAAATCTTTCTTTTGATGTATAATTCCGATTAGAATTTATGCTTAAGCAGGATAGGTGATAGCGATATGATTAGAGAAATGAAAAATGAAGACTGGAATGATGTAAGCAGAATATATCAGCAAGGCATAGAAGCAAAAAATGCTACATTTGAAACAATGCTTCCTGAATACAAGCAATGGGATGCAACTCATTTAAAAGAGTGCAGACTAGTTTCAACTGACCAAGAAGGCAATGTAAACGGCTGGATAGCTTTAAGTCCCACAAGTTCAAGACTGGTATATAAAGGAGTTGCTGAAGTCAGTGTTTATGTTGATAAACAGTCTATAAGAAAGCAGATAGGATACAGCCTGATGCAAAAGTTAATTGAATTATCTGAACAATTTGGTATCTGGACTCTGTATTCATCTATAATCGCATCAAATCAGCCAAGCATCTATTTTCATACCAAGTGCGGATTCAGAACAGTAGGTATAAGAGAAAAAATAGCAAAAGATGCGGATGGTATATGGACAGATACCGTTATCATGGAAAGACGAAGCAAAAAAGTTTGGTAAATTCGAATTAATAACTGTTGAATTTATTCAAAATATCCCGATTCCTTAACAATATCTATTTTGTTTATGAAATCTATTGTTGCCTGTATAACATCAGTATTTCGATCTTTAACATATTTTTGAACCGCATGATAGCCGACAGCATATCCCGCACAGTAAGGTAAATCAACCGATTCACTTCCTGCGAACATTGGATGCTTTCCGTACATGTATCTGTTTACATTCATAAATCCTTTGACATTAAGATTAATCCCAATAATCTTTTTTGCATTTTCAAGCATTTCACCTATTGTAGAACTTACCCATGGCCCGACTGTTTCGCTGCCATACAAATCTTCTGAAAAACTCTCAGCAAGCCCTTCAATGGCAAGATACTGGCTTAAAGAAATAGACGAATAATCCCATATGAAGTTATTGAACAAGACATTATGATGAAATTCATGTGCAACACATGCTGGAAATTTTTTCACATTATTTTCATCTGGCGCTATTACAAGCATAATGTACCCTGGAATAGACCCTATTCCGGTATAACCTTCACTTAAAGACAAAAGCTGTTTGTCTCCTGGTAATATAGCAACAATTAAATTATCAAATAACTTAATTCCTTTTTTCTCAAAAGAATGAATACTTTTTTCAATAGAAGTCTTTGCTTTCTCCCAGATATCATTTTCTTTCAGACATTCAAATATCAAAAATGTAATACTGTCCTGCCCAGATAAAGGCAGACAAGATAACATTTCAGGTTTTCTTGGCATTGATGTTAGTTTAAATAACACATCGAAGGGTTCAACTATACTCTTATTAAAAAAATCCTCTCTTTGTTCCTCGCTAAGTAAAAGCATCTCTTTATATATTCTATATGTGTCCAGAACCAAAATATCCATAAAACAGTCTCCTTCCTTAAATATATATATAACTATAAATCATTACGCTACGGCAGGGTCAATAATATTTTTATGTTGTTTAACTAATAAAACAACAAATTAATTTATTTGCTAATACACGATAAATAGTAGAAATTTACGACTATAAGTATTAAACTTTTAATTAACTGCTAAATATGGAAGGAATTCAGGATAAATGAGTAAAAAAGGGATAAAGCTAAATATATTAATAATTATAATTATTCTTTGTATGTTATTTTTATCAAGCTGTGAAAATATGATTACATTTTCCGGAACTTGCGTTTCAATTGGAAAGAAATTTGAACTAGACTTCAAACTTTTAAACACTACATATGAAAGCTGGATGACTTTAGATAAAGCAGATAAAGTAAAAACATCATTTGAAATAACAGAAGGAAGTGTCGATATATATGTCAGATTTGAAGATAACAGTATAATTTACCAAGGAAATGATGTGAAAAATGGAGATTTGATTCTTGAGATAAGCAAATCAGGCAAATACCATTTTGAAGTTATTGGTTCAAATGCTGCAGGATATGTGCATTTTAATAAAATACCTTAATATTTCATTCAATCAACAATATCTGTTTTATCTATTTCAGCCATTTCTGGGCTATATGCAGTAATTTTGTTTCTCCCATTTTTCTTAGAAAAATACAATGCAGTATCTGCTTTATCTATCAAAACTTTCAAATCTTCTTTTCCAGAAAAACAATAAATACCTGCTGAAAAAGTAACTCTTCCTATTGTTGGAAAATCATATTTCTCAGTTTCTTTTCGTAAATATTAAATCCGCAATTGATATCAAAAGATGCAATAAGCAGTTTCTGTATTTCTTTTTAGATAATTATGAAATGACCATTTATTGCTTTCCCATAATTTCCCAAACAATCAAACTCCCAGTAATAAAAATATTTTACCCATTTAACAATCCTGGTCAGTTCTTAAGACTTTTATCTTAATACAACCTAACTTTTTGAAGCTGACTGATTACAATACTTTGTATAAGAGATTCAAACTGCTCTGTTTTACCAGATCTTACTTTAAATATCTTTACTTCCGAGATAGTATCTTTTATTTGTCACATTAATTATAATGTTATATAAAAATACACCATCTGACGCCGTACTTGTCAATAAGATCGGTCATTAATGGACTATACTCACACTCTGATAACGGATAAATAATTTGTGCATCATCTTTCAACACTTCATATGCTCTTCTGACTTTATCCTCATTACCTTGTCCGTAATGTAAACAAAACTGCATGGTGTTACCAGTTATTGCTTCTTTACTGTTCTGTGAGTTTTCATCATTTCGTTCTGAAACCGCCAGAACCTGTCCTTCAATATCCAGTTCGGAATGCATATATGTACCATCGTCATAAGAATATGCGCATAGAAGCGTTGCATCAAAGGCCTTTTGATAAAAGACAACTGCTTTGTCACTGCTGTTAACATATACCTGCATTAGTGATCTTTTCATAGTTGGTCTCCTTACTCAATTGTATATGCTTATATTACAAATTATTTTATTCTGTAATAACAAAAAACTTATACTTTGAACTATTTAGTCATTTTTTCGTTTAGCTCTTTTCTCCAGATACATCTCCCTATCTGCATATTTAATTAAGTCATCTGCATCCTGTCCGTCACTTGGATAGTGTGCAAAACCTAAACTTATTCCATAATAGGGCTTCTCCATTACCATTTCATTGGAAACAGATTTTTTGAAATCTTCACTATCAAAACCATCTGATATATTTGTAATCAAACAAATGAACTCATCTCCTGCAAATCGATAAACATCACCTTGCTTGCCAACAGCGTTTTGAAGAGCTTTAGCAAATTGCTTTAAATATGTATCACCTGTTGAATGGTCATAAGTATCATTAATCATTTTTAGGTTGTCCAAATCTATGAAAACAACCAAAAATTCTTGTTTGTTATTAATATATTCATTCAGCTGTTTATACAAAGAATAGCGGTTGTTAAGACCCGTTAAAGAATCCTTATAAGCAATTGTTGAAATTGCTGCAGTTTCTTTTTCAAGTGATGTAACTTGTGTTGATAGTAATTGTTTATCTCGTTCAACCTTTGTTTTAGTCTGAATTTCTAGAAATAAATAGAAAATTATCGCATATATAAGCAGTGACAGAATTGTACCTATATATGCATGATAAAAGTATACTGGTCGATAAAATACCGCATAGGGAACAAACAAAATGAAATAGGAAAGAGCATATGACATAATAAGTACGCTATTTAACATCCACCATCCTTTTTTTAGCACTTCAGTCATTTTTAAATAAGTAGGACGTATTAATTTTATTACTACTGGTAAAAAGATAAGATAGGTCAAAACGCGAGCAGCAGTATCTATCAATGGATTATTTTCTCCATAAAATATATAAGAAGCTAAAAGACCATTTATGATCGCAACAGTCCCAAAAAGCTGTGTTGTCAGAATAATAAAGATAAATTTAGCTGCCTTAAAAGCAGAAAAATATAATCCCAATAAGATATATGGTAATGTGAGAGTTAGAAAATAGAATCGAATATAAAACGAAATACCAATAAATTGGATTAGTACTGCATTTATGCCTGTAATAATAATCGATCCCAAAATAGCAAATATTAAGCTTCTGCGTTTAGGTTTCTTTAAAGGCAGCATAATTAATATATATAACACAGTAAATGCTTGAGATACAAAAAGTCTTAATATTGTGCCGTCATTTAACATTATTATACCCCCTCCAAAAGTAATAATGAGTTAACATATATAAATTAACTATACCATAAATAAACTATTTTAGTATCTGTGAAAAGATATTAGTTTAGCTATTTAATTATTAATGCATGTTGTATTTTTTGCTGTCTTTTACATGAAAACTGTAAAAGAATCATTCATTTTATAATTTTTCCGAGTATTGTTAGGATACCATTCAAAATCAGATATACAGAAACAAGAATAGAGCCAATCAAATCAACGTAATAAGTTAAACTCCCGCTTGGAGCTATAACAATTATTACAAGAGTTACTGTTACACATAAATCCACAAGCAGTTTAGCAAAATACAGTTTGCTTTGTACTGATAAAATGGCATCCGGATTCTCCCTGTTAAGTTTGCTGTATCTAATCCAGAACAAAGAATTAACGACAACTCCTAATAATGCAATAATTAAACCTGGAACAACATTACCTTTTTCAGCATTCGAACGAAATAATGCAA
>JAQVAJ010000122.1 GCA_028690885.1 Clostridia bacterium | reverse complement strand
GTAAGTGCTATAATAACTGAAATTAAAACGAAAACAACACAGAATATTCTTAATAATGCTACTTGTTTCTTTTCATTCAAATCCTTCTTAAAGTATCCTTTAATTAAATCAACTGTTATTGAGGAGCTTGAAACCAATACTAATGATGATAGTGTTGACATAGATGCCGATAGTATTAATACCATAAAAATACCTAAAAATACATCAGGTAAAACCAATGTAAGCATTTCAGGCACTATAGTATCAGCAACACCATTTGGAATTTCTGAAAAGAAAAGATGTCCGAATGAACCAGTAAAATATGCTCCTATTCCAATTATCGCAGCAAAAACTGTAGCAATAATTGTACCTCGTTTAATAGCTGAATCATCTTTTATCGCATAATATTTGTGAACCATCTGAGGCAACCCCCAGACTCCAAAACTTGTTAAAATAACTAATGAAAGCAGTTTCCATGGATTAGGACCAATTATGGTTCCAAGACCTTCTTTAATATTATTAAGCGAATCAAGCCCCTGGCTTAATCCATTAACATTTGGTGAATTTATTACATAAATAACTATGATTATTGTACCAACAATCATTATTATGCCCTGAATAAGATTATTCATTGCAGTTGCTATATAACCGCCTAATACAAGATAAAGCACTGTAAATAGAGCCATAATAGTAACTGATATTATGTATGCCTGATTTATTGTTACTGAAGCACCAAACAGTTTAGCAAAAAGATACCCTAAACCTTTATATACTGATGCAGTATAAGGAACCAAAAATACAAATGTTAAAACAGATGCCAATATTTTCAATAAATCTGAATTATATCTTTTCTGAAAAAACTCAGGCATTGTCTTTGCATTTAGCTCTCTAGTTACAGAACGTGTTCTTTTTGCAAGAATTTTCCATGCAAGAAAACTTCCAAATAACGCATTTCCAATACCTATCCAAATAGCTGATGTGCCCATTTCCCATCCAATACCACCTGCATATCCGATAAATATTACAGCACTAAAATAAGAAGTGCCATATGCAATTGCAGAAAGCCATGCACCCATCTTTCTTCCGCCCAACAAAAAATCATCAACACTGTTGATTTTCTTTGTGCTGTAAATACCTACAGCAACCTGTATACCAATAAATATGGCAATAATAATAATTTTGACCATCCTACCATCCTCCCATTCTACTAAACGAATTATATATTAATTATTATATGTGTCAATCCTTATTGAGCATATTATGCTTTATATTCCATAATTTTTCTGATAAATCCACATAATAATTGTGTGGATTCTCAAAACGTTTAACTTCATCCCAATGTTCAGCAATTTGTTTTTCACAATATTTTCTTATAGTTTTTACTGAAGGTCTGTCATATATGCATTCACCATCTTTAAAAATCTGAACCATTAATTCCTTAACACTAAAGTTTTCATAAGTTTTTTTCTTCCATGTGTAATCAGGGTCAAAAATAGTTAAAGGTTTTTCTGTATCGATAATTTCATCATGTACACATATCAAGTCAGCTTCTGCTTTTTTCATATCATTGCAATAAATTCTGTAAACTTTTTTAAAATGAGGAGTAGTTATCTTTGTTGGATTCTCACTTACTTTAATTTTAGGTATTATGCAATTGTCTTGATCTTCAACTGCAACCAGTTTATATACTCCTCCAAAAACAGGGTCACTTTCTGAAGTAATAAGTCTCTCACCTACACCAAAGGAATCTAAACAAGCACCTTGCATTAGAATATCTCTAATAATATATTCATCCAAAGAGTTTGAAGCAACAATCTTACAATTTACTAATCCTGCTTCATCAAGCATGGCTCTGGCTTTTTTTGATAAATAAGTAATATCTCCTGAATCCAGCCTTATTGCACATTTAGTAATTCCGAGCTCTTTAAAAACCTTAATTGCATTTGGTACGCCTGACTTCAGAACATTATATGTATCAACAAGCAAAGTGCAGTTATCTGGATAAGAGATTGCATATGCCATAAATGCTTCATACTCTGTATCAAACATCTGAATCCATGAGTGAGCCATTGTTCCTCCTGCTGGTACAGTATACATTTTCTCTGCTAAAGTACATGATGTACCCGCACAGCCACCAATATATGCAGCTCTTGCTCCAAGAACTGAAGCTGCGGTGCCCTGGGCTCTTCTTGCACCAAATTCCATTACTGGTCTTCCTTTTGATGACCTGACTATCCTGTTTGCTTTAGTTGCAATAAGTGATTGGTGATTTATAGTTAAAAGTATAAAAGTTTCAACTATCTGCGCTTCAATCGCTTTTGCTCTTACAGTAATAAGAGGTTCATTTGGAAAAACTATAGTTCCTTCCGGAACTGCATACATATCTCCATTAAACTTAAATGTTTTCAGATATTCCAAAAAATTATCATCAAAACAGTTTTTTGATCTTAAAAAAGTAATATCTTCTTCCGAAAAATGAAGATTCTGTATATATTCAATAACCTGGTCCAGTCCACATGCAATAGCAAAACCTCCATTATCAGGATTATTTCTGAAAAACATATCAAAATAACATATCTTATCTTTATATCCTGTTTTAAAATAACCATTAGCCATGGTTAATTCATAAAAGTCACATAATAAAGTATAATTATTAACTATATCAGTACTCATATAACACCTCTTCCTGCTAGTAAACAACATAGCTTCTTTATTATATCATTTTTATATAAATCTGTTGCATAAATCCAATTATATATGTTAATATAACTTAAGTTATCAGCCGGCGTGGTGAAATGGCAGACGCGCTGGACTCAAAATCCAGTATAGGCAACTATGTGTGGGTTCAAGTCCCACCGCCGGTACCAAAAAAACGCACTAACAAGTGCGTTTTTCTTTTTATACTTTATAATTTTTAACTACTTATATGCACTAATAGTACCCCATGTCTTGTTAGCAAAATCCATCATTGAAGCAGTGAATGACATTCCATCACTTGAAAATTGAAATACTGCTCCAGCTATATTTGCTTCACCATTAGCTCTTACAAAATAACTTCCATTAATATATTTACTCTGTGTTTCATCATTTGAGCACACAATATTGTAATATGACCCATCACCAAACTCTTTCTCAAAAGTAACAATAGTAGTCACATCTATGTCAGCATCGGTTTCAATTACATTCAAGACTCCTTTGTATGTTCCTGAAAAATCTACTTTCTTATTACTCATTTTAATCTTAATATCAAAATCTCCATGTACATTAGCAGCAGATTTTGATGTTACAACTACAAGATAAACCTTATTATTATCTATTGAATCCTTAAGATTTAGTAATACTTTACCACAGTTATTAACATTTCTGCCAACTAAAGACAATACTGTGATTTTAGCTCCTTCACACTCAACTTCAGGCTCGACTCCATCAGGCAACTTTTTAAGCTCATCTGAACTTACTGTTATAGCTATAAATCGTGAACCCTGACCTTGCATAGCAACAGAAACAGAACCTAATATAATTTCATCTTCTCCTTGCATCTGCTTTTGCTCATTTTCATCTGGTATAGCAAGTTTTATGGACGCACCCACTTCAGGACCGTATACTCCATCTTTTACATTTTTATAAATTATACTCGCTCCTTCAAAACCAACTTGTCCAGATGCTAAAGCTGTATAGTAATCGTGAGACCATCCTGATATTTCTCCTGCAGCTGAAATGAATGCTTCTTTATTACCTCCATTCTCATATAATGTTTTTATCCATTCCTCTGATCCTTTCTTTTTCACAAGAAATGAAATCAGAGGTGATCTGGCATAACCATCAGCAGCTGAATCATCTTCTGGAAGAGCACTTATGAATTGACGTTCATAATATTGAGAAGTTAAAGATGTATAAGTAAGGTTGTTCGCTGAAGCTTCATAATATGATGATGTTGCCTCATCAATCCATTCAGTACTACTAAAAATTCCTGTGTAACAACCTTGTACGTAATGGAAAAATTCATGCCATAACAAAGGGTTAAGAGAACCTGATACATATTTGTCTTTAAAATTAGTTACATTCAATGTTATATCTCCAAACAATGCATGATAAGAGCCCTCATCTTCAATTTTCTTGATATGAACATTCATAGGAAAGTCACTTTCATCATATTTATAACCTAATGCTTTAAACTTTTCATATGTTGCTTCTAAATCATATAAAATATCTTTCAACCCGTCACTTCCTACTATACCATAAAAGAATTTTCCATTTACTTTAGTAGGATAATAGAGATAAAAGTGACCATTGTCTTCATAATGTATTTCTGATGTAAAAAGACCTAAAGTAAAAACTGTATTTTTTATTGCAGTAGCACTTCCCTGACTTGAACCCATATACAAAGTTGCTTTAGATAAATCAGAAGGCAGAAAGCTTGCATTAGCAGTTTTATCATCTACTTCAGCTGGAAAATAGAAATATTCTATTCCCTTTGCACCGCTGTCATATTCGCACTCTACACCTATACCCAATAAGAGAGCCTCGTTATCCTTTCCACTGAATTCACTAGGAATTGGTAAAGATACTGTAACTGGATTAGTGTATGGTTTATCTAGTGTCAATTCATAAAGTTCAGAAGACAGACCATTATCTTTTTCAGTTTTAACAGATTTAACTGTTTTCAACGATGCTGACTTTTTATCTGTAAGATTGTTACCTCCAAAATCTACAGAAATACCCTCCATAACAATAGTGCCATTTTCCACTACTGCCTTTTGACCATTACATCCAGCTAAAGTAATTAGTGCTAATACGGCTGTCATTAAAATTAGTAATAATTTTTTCAAAACAAAATCCTCCTGTAATAAGTAATTGAACTTTATTGATGTGCTTTTAAACTTAGGACATACTTCACTGACAAAATAGTGCGCCAACTTATGTAAGATTGATTAAAAAATAGCTATAACTAAAATTTTCTCAAAATTTCTAAATGATTTAAAAGCAAAAATAATCTAAAATTTCCATATGAAATTACTCTACTGTTAATCATCTGTCTGCCATTGGTGGCTATTGTCCCAAAACTGCTTTATTGAGTCAATTATAATATCACATTATAATAATTTCAATTAGTTTTTAATTTTTATTCTTAACTAAACATTATTAATTATTTATGTGTTCATAATGATGAAACTTACTACTATTTAGAGAAGATATCGTTACTAATCTTTAGAAACTCCTGGCTCATAGCATCAATAGCTTCAGGTCTATGTCCAACACCTTTTGGGTCCTGATACCACTTTGCTATGAATCCTCCCTTTGAACTTCCCAAAGCATGAAACATTCTATGACAGTATTGCTTAATTTCCTCCAGTGTACCTTGTGCAAAAGTACCTTGAATGTCTACAGGACAGAAAAAGGTTATCTTTCCTTTATATTTACTCCCTAAATAATCCAATCCCATATTTTCCTGTTGATCCATTTGAATACAATCAAGTCCAATATCTACTAAGTCATCAAGTATTAATCTAATATCTCCACAACTGTGAAGTACAGTAAGTAAACCATTTTC
>JAQVAJ010000121.1 GCA_028690885.1 Clostridia bacterium | reverse complement strand
AATGCCTGCATCTGGTTCTTATGTAATAGTAATTTATAAAGAAGGTATATACTATGCTGTAAGATATACATCAAGCGGTATTATTGGATATAATCTTGGAAGTTCTGTTCTCGAGGAAAGCATCATATCTGACCTTGTTTGGGATGTTGATGCATCTGGGTTTAGTAAGGATGTGGAAGGTCAGATTTACTATTTAAGACGAAATAATGAAGGATTATATGCAAGCACATTGGCAGGCGCTATATGGTCTTATACATACAATAATGTAACAGCACGTTTTACAGCTACTACAAGTTCAATGACTCCTTTATATATATTCAGAGTTGACAAGAGTTCTGAACTTGATGATGTGACTGATACCATTTCAATGCTTTCAGGAAAAGCAAAACTGACTCAGTCCGTAAGTCTTTTAGAATCAAGCAACTATGTCATTGTAGGGGAAGTTGATGAAAACGATGATAATATTACTGATAGATATTATGCTCTTTCCATGACTGATATTTACAATACAAAACCAATTGATGTGACAGATCTTATGAATCTTGCCTTAGGTTACACCAGCAGTTATATTACTTTATTTGATGCAGGTGTTTGGAATAATAAAGGTACTGATATTGAAGTAGTTTTGAAAAATAGGGGGTTTGATGACGCTTATTACTTAACAGGTGCACAGGGAAATCTTTCTGATATGACCCCTCAGGTTGAACTTGTTGATGAACAGGCGGCAATTGACCTGACAAATTACAAATGGCGAGTTTATACTTTTGGTGATGTATATCTTCTTGGGTATAGTGACATGACTACTGGGGTAGAAATTACATATTACATGTACTTTGATCCTATTGAACTTCAATTTAAGCTTACTTCTGATTATCTTACTGCGTCTAGCAATCAGGGTATTGTTCAGTTATATCAGTTAGGAGCAATGACTGAAACCCAGCCGACATTCCATTCATATGTAATAGAGGTTGCAGATGATAATCAGACAATATTGTCATATCCTGTTAAACTTGTTGAATCACAAGATGATTTACAGATTTTTTCAGAAACTATGACTGAAGCCGGTACTGTAAGGACTGGAGAATACCTTATCAGTGCGGTAAGCGGAGATAGTTATTACACCTTAACTTTATCAGAACTTATGAACATGGCTTATGTTGATGTTAATCCATATTTTAGCGGGAATTTTGACATTGATATTAACGGAAATTACAGTATATCCATTAATAATGAATATATATGGAAACAGACATCGGATCCTTCAACTGTTTTGAATTTCACAAGTTCGGCGGTAACAGGTTACTATTTGTACTCTTCGAATGCAAACTTCATATATGATATTGAGAACCGTCAGTTATCAAATGGAACATATTTTTTGAATTTTGATTTAAGTAGCGGATTTACCTTTTCAACCAGTCCGTCACAAATCCCCATAAACCTGTACCTTCTTGGGCAGACTGGATTAGAAACTGATCTTCCTGGTGGAGACTTATCATACAATTACTTTACTCAGCCGCTTACTACAATTGGAGGAACAGTTGATTTTACTAAATTCAGTTTCACGAAAACTCATATGCCGGATTTGCAAAGATACGGGATTGGATATGACGGAACAATAGGCAGTCAGGATGGCTGGACATTATATAATGTTGAGCAGATATTAGAATCAGCAGATTCATCTGTATTCTTTTCCAGTGGTATAAATGCTACACAGGATTTTACAGAGATGAAAGATGAATTTACTCAACATACTCATAGCACAGAATACAATGAAACACCTGTTGATATTTCATATTATGCACCATCAGGCTCAGCTTCCTTTGTTATTGACGAAGCCAGCCAGGAGAACCCTGTATTTGTTAATGTCGTTGTAACCACAGAATTTGATAATATCCTTTTAAATCCAGAATATTTACGTTATCTTGCATTATGGAAGATAGCAGATGTTGACTTAACTACAGGACAGACAAGTACTTTGTTGACATATGGTGATGGTTTAGATGAAGTCTCTAATTATACACACACGTTTATGGAAAAGAGAAATACGCCATATGCCGCAATACCACTTCCAAACATATATGGAAGTTTAGCAAGCGGAGCGTCATATGCTAAGGTAGACGGGCAGGAATATACATTAAGCGCTCCTGAATACAGCAAAGATTACTTCATTGCTCACACTTATGTAATAACTGATCCTGGAGTATATTATCTTGGAGCTTCCTATGGCTCAGTAGCAATTACTTATCTAGCAATAGATAACAGAGCGCTTACTGAAGAAGGAGAGACCTCAGGTATGGGATTTGAAGATTTGTTTACTATAGATTTCTGTTATGGAGATATAGAAACATCCGTTAGCGGAATGGTTCCCAATGAGGCTTTAGGTGATCTTGCTTATGTAGGTTCAGAAGAATGGTTCCAGAGCAACATATATCCTCAGTTTATTCAAGGGACAGTAACTAACCCAACCGATTATCTTATTATAAATGTTAATCGTACAAAATCAGATATAGATGATACATCAAGCGTGAATTTCAAAGCATATACAACTGCACCAATTGCGCCTGGTATACTGCATATAAACGATAATACGACTGCTCAGAGATTAACTAGAAAAGTGGATTTCAGAGTCTACTGCAATGGACTAGATTCCACTGATTTTAATGGTTCCAGTGACAGATTATGGGTTGTGGATAAAGACAACGAAGGTTATTTAACTTTCTCTACTATATTGTTGACAGGAGCAGTCGAAGGTAAATACTATATTAACGTTTCTCAGTATGATATAGACAATGTATTAACAGTAGACCAGCCAGTACTTACTACAACTAACAGGTATAAATGGAGCATTCTTGGAGGATACCTTTACACGCAGGATGGCAGATACCTTATAAGGACTGCAAACGGATATGAGCTTTCCTATTCAACAGCAAATGCAGTCGGGGTATATACTTATGATGGTAGCCTTGTTCAGATACTTGATCCCCTTGATGATACTCCTTATCTTCTGGTTGCATACTATGAAGGTGTTAATAAGTGCGTCAGTGTAAATATGTCACAGTAGTTATTTATGACGGGCTGTTTTATTTGTTGTAGACGATTTTTATATGATTTGTGATATAATATTTCCAGTTAAAGTGTGCTTACATCCAGTTTCATATTGTGACATAAATATTTCACAGGTTTTTGTGAAGGTGGAAAAAGTGTTTGCCAATAGATAAATGGGGGTGTTTTATGTTTTGTCACAATTGTGGAACTAAACTTGATAAAAAGACGGCTTTTTGTCATAACTGTGGTGTAAAACAGGAAAATAGCAAAGCTGAATATGTTAAACCTCAAAATCTTATAGGCTTTTCTGAAAGATATTGGGACCCCAGTATTATTGAAGCTGCAAAAAAACATAAAAGAACATCAGTTGGATGTATGTGGTCTTTGGTCATAATCCCAGTAGTAGGATTTATATTGGCAGGTATTCTGATTAAAGAATTTGATGTAAAGGAAGCAATCATAATAGGGGTAAGTATATCTGTGGTTATGTTGATTATCAATCTTTTTGGTTTTGCTAGATCAAAAAAGCCGATATGGGAAGGGCAAGTTATAGATAAATCAAAAAAAGAAAGACAAAGACATAGAAATAGTGGTGATGACATAGAAACATATACTGAATACACAACTGTAATAAGGACTGCTTCAGGCAAGAAAAAAACAATAACTGAAAGAGATAGCCAGCGTCATATGTATGATTATTTAAAAATGGGAGACCGGGTGAGATACTATCCTGTTTTTGATACGTTTGAGAAATATGATAAATCCAAAGATAAAATAATATATTGCAATGTATGCAGCATGATGAATCCTATCTCAAACGACAAATGTAAAAGATGTAATAATTTATTATTTAAATAGGGGGTCTTATGAAAAAGTTTTCAACTCTTTTTGATGCATCAGTATTTGCTTCAAGTAAATGCAGTTACTGGAAGTTTTCAACTTCAGATGATTATTATGACAAGATAAGCTTGCCAGAAATTGCTAAAGTTCATGATCAAGAAAGTATTGCTGATGAAGACAGTTACTATGTAGTTGCTGATTCTGGAGCAATAGGATTTTGTGAGGATGAGGATACAGATATAGACTGGCTATTTCTTGTCAGAGATAATCTTGATGAATCATTACCTTTAACTTATGTTGCAAAAACAGTAAATAAGTTCTGTTCAAATTGCGGTAGAGCAGTAAAATCAGATGCGCGATTCTGTACAGATTGTGGAAGTAAATTAGGATAAAATAAAACGCTAAAACAATATAGAAAGATGGTTACTTGTTATAATCAATTGTAAAAGGATATATTGGTTTACAGATTTTTGTGATATTAAAAAAATCTCTTGTACTGTTTTTAAATTCAGTTTACTCTATAATTGAATTTTCAATGAAAGAAGGAAAATATATGTTTACAGAGCTTACAAAGAAATCTTCATTTAAAGCTATGAGAGAATCAAGTTATGACATCTTCGGTGGAAACCTTGATCTAAGGAGTATTAAGCCAGGTGAGACACTAGTTATGGCAGACCTTGAAGGTCCGGGTAAAATTGTACACTGGTGGTGTACTATAGCAGCGGAAGATATCCATATGTTTAACAGGATGCTTGTACTGAGATTTTACTGGGATGATGAGAAAAATCCAAGTGTTGAAACTCCAATTGGGGATTTCTTCTGTTCAGGACATGGTATGGAAAGTGAAGTGATTTCTTTGCCTATAACTTCTTTGAACAGAGGAAAGGGGAGAAACTGCTGGTTTGAAATGCCATTTAAAAAACGTGCTCTGTTGACCATAACAAATGAAGCTGAAGAACCGGTCAGGTCTTTTTACTGGAATATTGACTGGCAGAAATTTGATTCTGTAAATGATGACATACTTTATTTTCATGCTCAATATAAACAGGAATACCCAACTAAAGAAGGTAAGGATTACAGGATACTTGAAGCTTTTGGAGCTGGTAATTATGTGGGTACGGTTTTGAATATCGAAAAAGATATAAAGCCAGGGTGGTTTGGTGAAGGAGATGAGAAAATATATATAGACGGAGAAAATTATCCTTCCATATGGGGTACTGGTACAGAAGACTATTTTCTCACAGCATGGAGCCCGCATGTATATCAATCACCATTTTCAGGATTTTCAATCTGGCAGGGTTGCAATCATGCAGGAGATAAAACAACCGGTTACAGGTTTCATATACTTGATCCTATTCCTTTTACAAAAAGCATAGTAGTAGATATTGAACATGCCTGGACAGTTGAAAACAAGGAATTCTGCGATTTTTATTCATCGGTGGCTTTTTGGTATCAGTCTGAGCCTCATGTTCCATTTGACAATATCCCGGATGCAAACCAAAGAAGAGCGCAAAGGCCTGAGGAAATAAAATATGATAAGCACTATCAGGATAAATGGGGAATGAAAGCTGGTGAGCTTTAAATTCAGCCTATTTCTTATCAGTAGTTCTTTTTAACAGGTTATTTAGATAAATAGCAATCTCATTGCTGGAAGTGT
>JAQVAJ010000120.1 GCA_028690885.1 Clostridia bacterium | reverse complement strand
AGAGAGATACGAAAAACTTCCGATGTACCAATTATTATGATTACTGCAAGGGGAGAGGACTTTGAGAAAATAATGGGTCTGGATATAGGCGCAGATGACTACATCGTAAAACCTTTCTCCCCCCAGGAAGTAATGGCAAGATCAAGAGCAGTATTACGTAGATTATCAAAAGACTCAATAAAAGACAATAAATCCATACTTAATATTAGTAATCTAGTAATCAATATTGATGATTACACGGTAAGTATTGATAACAATAATATACTTCTGACAAAAAAAGAGCTGGAGCTTCTATGGACTCTTGCCTCGTCAGCTGGAAAGGTATTTACAAGAGACAGCCTGCTTAATTCGCTTTGGGGATATGATTATTACGGAGACACAAGAACTGTGGATACCCATGTTAAAAGGCTCAGAGCAAAACTTAATGAGTATAAGCATGAAAGTTGGGATGTCAAAACTATATGGGCAGTAGGGTATAAGTTTGAGGAAATTAAAAATGAAGAATAAAATGGCTTATAAACTCTCTGCATACTTTTCTATTACATTAGTATTATTCTTAATAGTAATAAGCTTTTTATTCGTTATGTTATTTAGAAGTCATATAATATCTTTCTATAAAGCAGATATGCAAAAGGAAGCTTCTTCAATAGCATATAGTATTTCTGAATATTTAAATGAAAGCGGAGGATGGTCCAGACAGGGAGGTATTTCCGCTTATACCAAAGTACTGGAGGATGTTACAACAAATGATGTATGGATTGTTGATGAAAATCTCAATTTTTTAGTATCAGGAAGAGGAAGAGTTAATCAGGTTACATATTCTGACCTGCCTTCAAATGCTGAAGTGCTTGTTAATGATGTTTTTAGCGGAAAGACGACTTTTAGTGAAGAGTTTAGCGGAATTATAGAAGAACCTACCTTAACTATAGGTGTTCCTATTATAATTAATGGAAGTGTAAAAGGAGCAGTATTGCTTCATTCGTCAATTGATGGGATGACTGATAGTATAAGTCAGGGTATATCTATAATGGCAATAAGCGCATTATCCGCATTGGCGATAGCTATAATACTTGGGATAATCTTATCTATATCTTTTACTAATCCATTAAAAAAGATGAGAAATGCTGCAATATCTTTATCTGAAAAAGATTATTCGGCGAAGACTGGAGTAAAGCAGAATGATGAAATAGGCCAGCTTGCATCAGCTATAGACCAGTTAAGCATACAATTGGATATGGCTAGTAAAGAAAGCGAACGACTCATACAGATGAAACAGGATTTCATGGCCAACATATCTCATGAGTTAAAAACTCCTGTTACGGTTATAAGAGGGTCTGCTGAGGCCTTGTGTGACAAAATTATTACTGAACCTGAACAGGTTGAGCTATACCATAAACAGATTTTAAATGACAGCATAATGCTACAAAGGCTAGTTGAGGATCTTCTTGAATTATCAAGATTGCAGAATACTGACTTTTCTGTAAATAAAGAAAAAGTTAATGTTTGTGAAGTAGTTTCGGATGCGGTACATACGGCAAGAAATCTGGCAAAGAAGAAGAATATTGATGTCAGGTTTGAAATGAGTGAGAGCAGGGAAATACAGGGTGATTACGCACGATTAAGACAGATGTTCATGGTTGTTTTGGATAATGCAATTAAATTTTCCAATGAAAATGGAAATGTTGAGGTTGTATGTAACAGGGATTTCATAAGTATAAAAGATTATGGCTGCGGTATAAAAAAAGAGGATATGAAGTATATCTTTGAACGCTTTTACAAAATTGATAATGACAGCAACAGGACTGGAACAGGACTGGGACTGGCAATAGCATGGCAGATAGCGCTAAGACATGACATAGAAATAGAAGTAGTAAGTGAAATAGGTCAGGGAGCAGAGTTTAAATTTATCTTTAAAGAATAGCTTTTTTACTATTTTTATATAGATAAAAAGCGAAAGCAAATAAACTTTCGCCATTTATCTATGGATAATGAGGCAAGAATAATCTGAAAATTACTCAAATTCTATCAATATTGTTTCAATGCAATATGGATTTATTAATATTGTAATACTACATTCGGAAATTATCAAGTTTTTGTTATCATGACCAGTAATTTCATCAATACTTATATATTCTGCTTTCTTAATCTTTTTACCGAAATCAAGAGCAACTGAACTGTTTTTTCCTTCTGCTTCAAATATCCTAACTACTATGCCATTATTGACATATTCTGATTTTTTAATCGCTGTTATTATACATGAACCTGTTTCTTTTATATCCAGCAAGCTTCCTTGCATTGGCAGGTGTCCTTTCTGGGGTTTGACTGACATTGAACTAAGAGGATGAATAATACAGGAAGTTTCCTTCGTTATTCTGTTTAGCGAATTTTTATCAAAAAGACCTATTGAGAATTTGAATTTGTGCAATCCAATTTCAGGATATGGATCAGGATCATAAGATCCTCTAATAAGTGTTAATGAAAGACTGTTGTCTTGTGTTCTAAAACCATATTTACTGTCAGAGAACATAACTAAAGATTTATCATTTTCAGAATTAATAGCCATTACAAATCCTGTTGAAGGCCTGTCATCATCTGCATCTTTTCTTAATTTGGTACCAAAAGGAACTTCATAACAGTAATCTTCACAACTATAATCAAATGGCATATGAAAATTCAGCTGAGGTATATGCTTATCTGGAATACCAAATTCCTTCCAATCACAAGATACATCATAGGTAATTGTTGAACTGCTTTTATCAAGATTAACAGTAACATTTAATTTTGATTCTTTGAATGATGCAGTAAATGTGATGTATTGTCTTAAGGAAGCAGAATTTGTGTGATAGTCAGTAATTTTAATATTTTTGGAAATATCTTCAATATTCATATATCTGCCGACTATCCATGATGTCATTTTTCTTAATGTGTTTTCTTCAATATATCTGAATACTCCTGTTGGTTTATTTGAATCAACATATTCTTTTGAAGTCGCTTTATCTATAAATGATTTTATTGAAGCGTTAACAGCATCAAAACACACTTTAATATGTTCGTTTTCCAAAGTGTACTTTGGAAAATCTATTGTACGGTCTTTTGGCTGATATTTGTATGTTAATGCTGTTTCAGGATTTGATTTTAAAATATATGTAGTATAACCAAAAGCAGGAACACAAGCTTCGATTATAACTCTGTAATAATACTGACCGCCCCAGCCTCTGTTTGCTTTATCAGATATTAGCTGATGAGATACCTTTTGTTTTTTACCATCAAAAAATTCCATTGATGAAATATCATAATCCCAGTTCCATATATCAATTACTGCATTTTCTTTTCTTTCGAAACTTGAGGGATTGAATACAGTAAAAACCCTTGTTGGACCTCTGCCTCTTGATACTTTGCTGATTTGAAGGTCATCAATACCATATCCAACACCAGCTCCTTCTGAGACAGTCATAAGCTCGTCATCTTTTGCAATAATATAGTCAGAAAGATTGATGTTTTTAGATATATCACGCATTACATTGCTTCTAAGTACATTACCTGTAGCAAAAACTTTCTGGTACTCTCCCATAGCATATTCACGTGTTGATACTTTGCCAGAACCAGTTATTATGTCATGGAACTGATTAAAAAGAACCATTTCCCATGCTTTCTGGATTTTTTCTGAATCATAATCAGATAACTCTTTTACTGATGCAAGAGCAGAAAGAGATTCTGCTTCATAAAGCAATGCTTCAGATGCTTTGTTACCTTTTTTTATAGGGGACTGAGATGAATAACATCCTGTAAAAATAAAATTCAGCTCATCTTTTATAACTGGAAGATTGTTTTCAGCCTTTTCTAAAGATTTAAAAAACTCTTTATATGTACTGAATCTTATATTTGGCCATATAGGCCATTTATCCATGTCCTTTATTCTTTCAATATCCCTTCTTGACGGACCACCGCCATGATCGCCTACACCATATACATAAAGCATTGTGTCATGTTTGGTGTCATAAGTGAAAGATGGAACTAAAAGTACAGGGTTTGTTGATATTTTTCCATTATAGTGAGTAGGATCATTGTAAACCAGTACAGAAGCACCTGACGGCGCTTGCCATCTATATGCAGCTAGTTTGTTAAATCCTCTTGCATGGTAATAGTATCTTATTCCTGCTTTAGCCAAAACTTCAGGGTCATTGACGCTATGTCCGAAAGTGTCGGGTTCATAATCCAGAACGAAATAGTCATATGGAATATCTAAAAGCTTTGAAAGATATTTCTTTGTATAAAGTATATGCTTAGCTTTGCTTTCCGCTGAAGGCAAATTCTTATCAGCTTCAACCCATGTAGATGCTGTAACTTCCCATCGTCCTTCTTTTACTCTCTTTTTTATTTGTTCAAGCAT
Organism: Clostridia bacterium; assembly: GCA_028690885.1. Classification (GTDB taxonomy): domain Bacteria; phylum Bacillota; class Clostridia; order DUPQ01; family DUPQ01; genus DUPQ01. The sequence continues at coordinate 1,178 of JAQVAJ010000120.1, read as the reverse complement.
AGCAGGGTCATGTTCTTCTACAATTTTATATACTGAAGCCTGAGACTGGGAATAGGTAAAATCAGGGTATTCATCCATTAGATCCAGCATTGTCCTGAATGTATCCAAGGTGATAGCTACTGTTTCATCATATCTCCACATCCAATTCATATCAATATGTGCATGTGATACACATAACAAACTGAACTTCTTCATATGGGAAGATAATTCCATAAGGCTTTTCTCGCAACTTAAGACAGTATTTTTTGTTATTACGCCTTGCTCAGTATTATTCTGAGTTACAAAACGTATTGCACTATTTATTTTTTCAAGATACCCGAATTTGTAAAGCCTTTCGCTTTCATAGGCATACTCAAGTTGAGAAATAATTCTATCAGCCCAATAACTCTGGCTCTTTATATCGCTAAGTCTTTTAAGCAGATTATTTACATTTTCCATAATAGTCCTCCATAAATGATTGTTTTGTGTACAAATTACTATTTTAATTGTATAATGCGATTGAAAATACCTCAATTATGTAAATGGACATATTATTAAGAAAAAGTGACAATATTAAAAATGAAAATTAAAACAGCTCTAAAAGATCTTAATATGGAAATATCACTTGGATGTATAAAAGTTAAAATAGTTTCATTAGTTGATGTCGTTACTGATTCTGACTGGTATGTATCCAATCACTCTCATACTGATTTTGAATTTCACATCATCCCATCTGGACAGGGAACAGTAGAAATAGAAGAAGTTTTAGTTGACCTTAAAAGCAATGATTTCTACATTACAGGACCTTATGTCAAGCATACGCAGAGATCTTCAGTGAAAGATCCGATGAGAGAGTATTGTCTTGAATGCGATATTACTGTAGATGAAAAATGTGATGATGCGTCATATACAAAAAAAGAAGGCAAGTTTTTAATTGAAAGCTTATCTAAAATATATCAACGAACATATAGTGATGCTGACATAGTTTCATTATTTGAAGATATTTTTGAAGAAGACCAGACAAGAAGTCCTGGGTTTTATATAAATATACAGCTTATGATTATGAAGATTGTTACTTTAATATTCAGACATTTATCACAAGATGATAATATGAAATATGATTATGGATATATAAAAAGGAAAGCTGATGATTTAAGAATTACAAAACTATTAAATTATATTAAAGCAAACTACAAAAA
>JAQVAJ010000119.1 GCA_028690885.1 Clostridia bacterium | reverse complement strand
ATTGATGAGATAGATGTAGTTGAAGGAATAATCAAACTTGTTAAAACCGATATTGACTGGGTTCCTTCATCTAAAGGAACCTCTCTATACATACGACCTTTTATAATATCTACAGATCCTTTCTTAGGTGTGCATCCTTCACATTCTTATCTTTTCATGATTATACTAAGTCCTGTCGGACCATATTACCCCTCAGGACTTAATCCGACCAGCATTTATGTTGAAGATTTCTACAAAAGAGCATCAAAAGGTGGTATGGGCCATGTAAAAACTATGGGAAATTATGCTGCAAGCCTTATTGCTCAGCAAAAAGCTGAAAAATTGAACTGTATTCAGACTTTGTGGTTAGATGCCCATGAAGGCAAATATATTGAAGAAGTCGGAGCAATGAATGTGTTCTTTGTAATCGACAACAAAATTATCACTCCAAAACTGTCTGGAAGCATATTGCCAGGCATTACAAGGAAAAGCACTCTTGAAATAGCAAAATCTTTAGGTTTTGAAGTTGAGGAAAAGTTAATATCAATTGATGATGTTGTTTCAGCTCTTGAAAAAGGAAAATTACAAGAATGTTTTGGAACAGGTACTGCAGCAGTTATATCACCTGTCGGTGAACTTATTTATAAAGATACTAAATATGTAATCAATGATAATAAGATTGGACAAATATCTCAAAAACTTTATGACACATTAACAGGTATGCAATATGGTAAAATTGAAGACACTTTCGGATGGACTGTTCAGGTAAAGTAAAATATAATTCTTAAAAATTAAGGACCCATATGGGTCCTTTTTTTAATCGAATTTATTATTTATACTTATACTTCGTTGAATTATTATCGATTTTTAAACTTTACTAAAACTAAGGATTATTGATTATAATAGCATGTTGTGCGACATACTCCATAATCTTATTTAGCAATATGCTGCTTTGAAGAGATTCTTTATCATATTCCTTTAAAAAATCTTCTGTATTATCATAACCATAATATTCAGCATAATTATCATAACCATCCTGTATCTCTTTATTTGTAAGATTTATATCTTCTAACTGTGCTATCGCCTGAGAAATCATCTCTTGCTTCACGCCTTCTTGCGCGCTTAGCAGATTAGTCTGATTAAATTCTTCTTCTGTCTGTCCGAGTGAATCAATACAGAATTCATTAAATGAGGTGTAGCCATAATATGCCATATAGTATTCATAATACTCACGAACCATAGCAACTCTCTTTTCAACAGTATTTGGATATTTTTTTACCTCCGTTGAATCAACGATAATATTCCAGACTGTCTGGATTTTGTTATATCTTAATATCTCCTGTTGCAGAAACTGATTGTGTTCCCTTACTGTTTTGTAACCTATATTTAAACTACCTAAAAATTCATCAGTATATTCAGGAGGAACGCGTCTGGTTACTTTATTTACAGTTACAATAAAGACAGCTTCTTTCCCTGCTAAATCTGAAATATTACCATTGTTATCTTTAAAATTAGTCGGAAATTCTGCTGTAATTTCTGTTGTCTGACCAATCTGTGTACCAATAAGCTTGTCTTCAAAATCATCAATAAATGTATTGGAGCCTATCTCAAGATCATAATCAGTGTGTGCACCATTTTCAAAAGGTTTTCCATCAATTGTACCTGAATAATCAATATTTACAATATCCTTTTCTTGAACAATACCATCTTCAAAAACCACAACTTCAGCGTAACTGTCAAGGAATATTGCAATTTCCCTGTCAAGGTCATCTTGAGTGACTTTTATTTCTTCATAGTCTACTTCAACACCCATATACTTTGAAAGTGTAATGTACTTTGAATTCTTATATGGACTGCTACACGAAACTAATACTGATAAAATCAGTACAATCATTAATATAAATATGCATTTTTTCATTAAGTTTTTAGAATACATAATACCTACCTGTTCTAAGATTTATTCTTTCTGTCTCTCTTTCTCTGCTTCTTCTTCATAAAAACAATAATACTCTATTACATCCCATATCTCCTCAATACCTCTTTTCGTAATAGCAGAGGTAAGTATGAAAGGTGTATCAGGATCTATTATAAGCATTTTAGCTATTTTGCGGGCACGAGTTATACTCTGTGCTTTAGAAAGTTTATCACATTTACCAATAACTAAAACAAAAGGCATTTCAGATTTATTTAAAAAATGTATCATTTGAATATCGTCGTCAGTAGGATCATGCCTTATATCAAGAATCTGAATAATTAGTCGCAAATTTTTTCTTTCTTTAAAATAATCATCAGCCAGATTGCTATAACCTTTAGCGATCTGTTTTGATGCTTTTGAATAACCATATCCGGGAAGATCAACAAATCTCAACTCTCCATTTATATCATAAAAATTAATCATTCTGGTCTTACCGGGAGTTGAACCGGAATATGCAAGATTCTTCCTATTACATAAGGCGTTTATAAGACTGGATTTCCCTACATTGGATTTGCCTGAAAAAACTACTTCAGGAAGATTGTCATCCGGCCACTGGTCTTTACCAACCGCGCTTATTATAAAATTTGAACTTTTTACTATCAAAGCACTCTCCTTTTTTGTTATTATACATTAATAAAATATATTTGCATACTTTACCAATAAAAAGAAAAGCGGATAACCGCTTCTCTGATTTTAAATGAATAAATTCAAGCTCATTTTAAAACAAGCATTTATTTATTATTGATTTTAGTGCAAATATCAATAATACAGATAAAAATGACTAATATTCATTCGCTGTATTATCGCAGCCTAATACATGAATAAGTTTATTTTTTACCAACTGTTTGATATTCTCTCTTGCTGGTGCTAAGTACTGTCTTGGGTCGAAATGGTCTGGATTCAAAGCAAAATGCTCTCTTATTGATGAAGTCATAGCAAGTCTTAAGTCTGAATCGATATTTATCTTACAAACAGCCATTGAAGCTGCCTTTCTAAGCATTTCCTCAGGAACTCCCTGTGCACCAGGCATTTTACCGCCATATTTGTTTATCTTCTCTACAAACTCAGGTATTACAGATGATGCTCCGTGAAGCACTATCGGAAAACCAGGCAATCTTCTTTGAACTTCTTCAAGAATATCAAATCTCAATTTAGCCTCACCCTGAAATTTATATGCTCCATGACTTGTTCCAATAGCAATCGCAAGTGAGTCAACTCCGGTCTTTGATACGAATTCCTCAACTTCATCAGGGTCTGTGTATGAGGAATCCTCTTTACTTACCTTGATATCATCTTCAACACCTGCTAATCTTCCAAGTTCTGCTTCTACTACAACTCCTCTTTCATGAGCATATTCAACAACTCTTTTTGTTTCCTTTATGTTGTCTTCAAATGTATGGTGTGATCCGTCAAACATGACAGATGTGAATCCGCCATCTATACAAGATTTACAAATTTCAAAACTGTCACCATGGTCAAGATGTACACAAATTGGCAATCCTGTATCTTCAATCGCAGCTTCTATTAGCTTCATAAGATAAACATGTTTTGCATACTTTCTTGCTCCAGCAGAAACCTGAAGTATCAGAGGAGCCTGAGCCTCTTTTGCTGCTTCGGTTATACCTTGGATTATTTCCATATTGTTAACATTGAAAGCACCAATCGCGTATCCGCCTTTATATGCCTTTTCGAACATTTTTTTTGATGTTATAAGTGCCATTTTTCTTCTCCTTTATTTTTTTACTAATACTTTTTTTAATTTAGCGAATTTTGGCAGACCTTCTTCAAAAGGCAGTCCTGAATCTCCCTGTATTAAAGGAAGTGCATAATCAATAAACTCCTGCTTTAAAAAGTTTTTATCTTCATTAAGCCATTCAAGAGGAACTGTTTTCTCAGTATTTGCAGCATCAGAAAGTGCAACAAGAGTGGTCTTGCATTCGTACTTTTTACTATTAATTTTTCTTTCAAAACCTATCATATAATCAGTATTGCCATTAACTGCAGCTTTTACAGCCTCTTGACCTGCAAGAAATGCCTCATCAATATCAGTTCTTGAACCTATGTGTGCTGCACAACGCTGCATAAGGCTGAACTCTATTGATCTTACTTTACATTTAAATTCATTTTTAACTATATCACCTAATACAGAAGCTGCTCCACCTAACTGAGCATGTCCGAATGCGTCTTTTGCTAAAGACTGGCCCATCTCAGCTATATACCTGCCCTCTGTGTCTTTACAACCTTCAGAAAAAGCGACTATTACTTTGTGATCAGGTTTGCTGTCATAAACCTTTTTTACATCCTTCAAAAATTTATCTATAGTAAATGGTACTTCAGGAAGATATATTAAATCAGGTCCTGCTCCTTTGTATGCTGCGAGCATGCTTGCTGCAGTTAACCAGCCTGCATTTCTACCCATTATTTCAATAATTGTAATCATTGGAGTGTCATATACATTAGCATCATGATAAACTTCCATTATTGTAGTTGCAACATATTTTGCTGCTGAACCGTATCCTGGACAATGATCTGTAACAGAAAGGTCATTATCAATAGTCTTTGGAACTCCAATTACTTTACATTCATAACCAGATTTAGCAAGAAACTTGCTTATCTTGTTACATGTATCCATTGAATCATTTCCGCCATTATAGAAGAAATATCTGATGTTATACTTTTTGAAAACTTCAAGTAATCTTAAATAATCAGTTTCATCAACTTCAGCATTCTTAAGCTTATATCTGACTGAACCAAGAGCTGATGAAGGAGTTGTTTTTAAGAGATCTAATTGTTCCTGAGTTTCTTCGGACATATCATAAAATTCTTCGTTGAGAATACCTCTGATACCATGTGCTGCACCGTAAACTGCGGTTATACATTCTTCTTTTAACGCCTGTTGAAATACACCTGATGCGCTAGAATTAATTACTGCTGTGGGCCCGCCTGACTGACCAAATATTGCGGCTCCTTTTAACAATGTCATATATTTACCTCCATGACCAAAATATCCTAGTTATAATATCATAATTGAGTCTGTATTACAATAATAATAAGTGTTTAAGCACTAAGTGTAATTATCCTAAAAACTGCATATCCGACCGCTATGACTAATAATCCTATTGCAATTAGTTCTCTTATTTTACCTGTTTTAGCTAGATCCTTTTTGAATATCAATATCCCTAATGATATTAGTATACCCAAAACTGCAACAGCTAAAAGCGCATAATTTCTATATAACTGATTATCAGAAATAAAACGCAGAAAGATAAATAAAAATATCAAAACCCAGTCAATAACATTTCTTTTGTTTGTCTGATTGTTTTTCATGAAAAAAGCCTTTCTTTGTATTTGTCCAGCTGTAGAAGTAACAACATGCCTAACCCCAGACAAGAAACTGTCTGTCCTGCCGCCACTGATGCAACTGCCAGCCAGTAATCCATACCATAATATACATTAAGTATATAACCTACTACGAAAGCATTTATTACGATTGGCGGAAAAGGAGCAAGCCATTTGCTTTTCATTCTATATGTCAAAAAAGCTGCAAGCAAAGTCGCTAAAGAGCCAAGTACAATATCCAGTATTCCTGCGCCGCCTATAAGGTTGGCCAAGAAACAACCAACAAAAAGA
>JAQVAJ010000118.1 GCA_028690885.1 Clostridia bacterium | reverse complement strand
GGCCACACCGCATTCACTAGCCAGTAGGCGGCGAAAATCTGCCTTTGGAGCGTTCCTTTCTGGAAGGTTTTGGTAATACTCTTTTAATGTCATCTTTGTATTATGTGTTGGTTATTATTATCTTAGTAGTTCTTTTTACTGATTAACTTTTTATGATATGAATGCACTATTTGTTATGACCACTGAGAGCTGGGTTGCTTCTGCTATTGGTTTTTGCGGAGTATTAGTCAGCATAATTTCACTTTTCAAAAGCCATGATTCCAGCAAGACAGCTGATACAGCAAAAGGAAATGCTAACAAGGCAATTGAAGCATCTGCTAAAGCTCAGAAAGATAGTGCTGAGGCTCTGGAGGTATCAGCAAAAGCTCAGAGGGATCTTGTAAAAGTCCAGCAGGAGCTTGTCAATACGCAACGTGAAGTGAATGAAATGAAGCTTAATATTTATAAGCGAGAAGAAGAAGACCGGAGGAAAGCAATTCTTTATGGAGAGATTAAAAAAACCGGCCCTTCTTCAAACAGACTTATTATTACTAATAAAGGCAGGGCCTCTGCTACAAATGTCAAAATAACTTTTCCTGAAAATCAGGAAGAAACTGGAGTTTATATCGATTCTGTTGAACAGATAAAAAGTCTAGAACCAGAACAATCAGCTTCCTTTCGAGTAATGCTAGTAGAAGGATCTTCAAGAGAGATCAACGCAATTTTTATATGGGATGATGATTTTCAAGCAGGTAATGAAGTGACAAAATCCATTCAGATTGAACACTAATAAATTACCAACGAGTTAGTTTCTGAACCTTTCATCTTCTCTGTCCATGGCTTCACGCATGACCCGGAGATCTTCGTTCATTTTTCTAATCTGTTCTCTGACAATTGCCGCTTGTTCACTAACCTGCTTGCTTTGCTCAATAGCCTTTTGGCTCATTTCGATTGTTAGTTCATTCATTTCACAAGCCTTTTGGCTAATATCAATTGTTTCTTCATTGAACTTGTTGGCTTTGCGGCAGTTTCTAATTGACAACACCACTAGCGCAATAGCGACAAGTCCACAAAGGCCAACAATCAAAAAAGGTGGGTCAATAAATAATAGTGTTTGCATATTCATAAAGTTTAATCAGTATTTCAAAGAGCAGCTGGGAGTTAATCTCCCGGGGTTATTCTGTTAAATATTGGAGCGTTATAAGCAGGTTTTGTCCTGTTTATCGTTATATTTGTTTGTTGCTTGTTGGTAGCATGATGCAAATATATGTTATTCGCAAGTAATTTGCAAGCATAATGCAAGTATTTTGATGAAAATTTTTATGGGCATCTCTCAAAGAATATCACAAATCATTAAAGAAAAGGGCATTACGCAATACCAGCTTTGTGCAAACACAGGGTTAGAAGAATCTGTTTTATCTCGTATTATAAACGGAGAAACTAAAAAACCCAGACAAAAGACTGTTGAATTAATTGCAAACTACTTGCATATTAACCCCGAGTGGATCTTAACAGGAGAGGGGAACAAACACCTAGAGGAAGAATCTACCGACCTCACTCAGGAGCTAATACTAAGTCAGCAAAGAACAATTGAAAATTTATCTAATGCTATCCGTTCTCAGCAAGATCTGATCAATCGGCTGGTGAAGCCAGATGTTTCACAATAATATATTATTGCCGTATACTCGAATAATATAATTATTTTATATCTTTGAATAGGAAAATCATTACCTTTGCACACTTTTTGAGAGACATGTGTCATAGACATCAGTTAAAACAAAAAGAACTAATAACTGTCTATATGCTTAAAGATCAATTTAATTGGTATTTGGAAAACCAATCAGAATTAGTAAAAAAATATAACGGCAAGTTTCTTGTTATCAAGGACAAATCGGTTGTAGGTGTGTATGACAGACAAGACAATGCTTTAATGGAGGCTGAGAAAAAATTTGGCTTAGGCAATTTTATTATCCAAGAATGCTCTCCAGGGGAAGGGTCATATAGTCAAACTTTCCACTCTCGTGTCGCATTCGCATAACATGAGCACACGCAAACCTCAGTCTTTTACAATTGAATATTCAGGTCTTGTTAACATGCTCAAATCAGAGTGTGGTATTTGTAAAGGATATAATCCAAGAACTGACACAGGAGAACACCCACAAGTTGAAAGCTTTTTAGCATTATGGGATACTGGCGCAACCGGTTCAGTAATTACAAAAAATGTTGTCGACAAATTAGGACTAATTCCCACAGGCTTCACGAAGGTGTATCATGCAAATGGTGATTGTACAGTAAATACATATTTGATTAATATTTTGTTACCAAATAAGGTTGGGTTTCATTCTTTACGTGTTACAGAAGGTGTTTTAAATGGGGCTGATGTTCTTATTGGTATGGACATAATCGCCAGGGGTGATTTCGCTATTAGCAATTCAAACGGTAAAACAAAATTTACATTTCAGATTCCTGCTACTCATGATTTCGATTTTGTTAAAGAAGAAATCACAAAAGCTCATACACCTATCGTAGCTTCTAAAGTACCTGGAAGGAATGATCCTTGCACTTGTGGAAGCGGTAAAAAATTTAAACATTGTTGCGGAAAGGATAATTAGTTTCCCCCTTATCAGTGTTACCATTGCCACCCTCACGAGTGGCTATGTTTTTTTTATCATAAAAAAAGTTAATCAGTATTTCAAAGAACGTAAAGGCTTTCAGGCACTTGTAATCATAGCCTTAGGGCATCATTTTCAAATTATTAGGTTTGTAATAATTACATCCATAACTGTTATTTTTTTATATTTGTATGTGGGCCTACGGTATCACAATGCAAATGTAAGTAATATTCTTAATTGTGCAAGTTTTTTACTGTCTTTTTAAGTTTTTTTATTAATATTATTTTATATATGTCTGATAAAGAACGCCTTGCAGACTTCATTAAATACACGAACCTCTCCGTAAAAGCTGCTGCTGAATCCTGTGGCGTCCACAGACAAGCGTTTTATGACATACTAAAAAAGGAAAACGTAGGCATTTCCGACAATGTTGCCAAAGCAATAGTTAAGACTTATCCTGACATAAATCTTTTATGGTTAAAATATGGTGAGGGTGAAATGCTAAAAAACACTGATCCCAATCAACCCACAACCAACCAAAACGGGAAAGGGGTCAAATATTTTGACGTTGATTTTATTGCCGGGTTCGATATAGTATTAAACAATCATACAGTCACCCCAGCCTATTACATAGATTTTAAGCCCTATAATAAAGCTGATTATTGGGTGAATGTAACAGGACACTCAATGGATCCGCTCATTTCACATGGGGATATTATTGCCATTAAGAAGTTAAACGACTGGAAGACATACTACCTTCCAGGAGAGATATATGCCATTGTAACGGATGAATTCCGTACAATCAAAAAAATAAGAAAAGGAGATAATGAGGGAGAGGTGTTGTTGGTTCCAGAGAACCTGGAAGATTTTGACCCTAAACCGATTTCCATAAGCCTGATCCGTGATGTTTACCAGGTGTTAGGGTGTATGAAGAAGATCATATAACCTAAAAACATACATATGGATTTTAAAGATGCCGTCAAGCAACTCGGTGAACGAATTCTTAAGTTAAAGAAACAGATTAAAACCGAGGAGGCCACAAAGAATGCTTTTATCTTACCTTTTCTTCAAATTCTCGGATATGACGTATTCAACCCTCTGGCAGTAGTCCCGGAGATGGATTGTGATCTTGTCAAGAAAAAAGGAGACAAGATCGATTATGCTATCATGAAAGATGGCTCCCACATCTTATTGATTGAATGTAAACACTGGGAGCAGGACCTTACTTTACATGATACTCAACTTAAGAGATATTATGTTGCATCAAAGGCAAAATTCGGGATCCTCACCAATGGAATTATTTACCGTTTTTATACTGACCTTGAGAAAACTAATATAATGGACGACCGTCCATTCCTGGAAGTAGATTTGACGAACCTGAAAGACTTTCAGTATGAAGAATTGAAAAAATTCCATAAATCATATTTTGACGTTGACACAATCCTTAGTTCCGCAAGTGAACTGAAATATACATCTGAGTTAAAAACAATCATTAGTGCGGAGTTTACTAACCCCTCCCCTGACTTTGTGAAACTACTATCAAAGCAGGTTTATGATGGATTAATGACGGCAAAAATTCTCACTCAATTCACAGGATTGGTAAAAAAATCTATTGCCAATTATATCAATGATGTTATCGCCGAACGACTATTAATTGCTCAAAAAAGTCAGGAAGCCTCGACCGGAGAAGAGTCAAAGAAAGGAGAAGATAATGTTGAAATATCCATAACGACTGAAAAAGTCATTGAGACCACATCTGAAGAAGTGGAAGGTTTTTATCTTGTAAAATCAATTCTAAGAAACACAATTGATCCTGCCAGAATTTTCTTTCGTGACGCTGTAACATATTTTGCTATCCTGGTTGATGACAATAACCGTAAAACCGTCTGTCGGCTATATTTCAACTCACCTACAAATAAGCAGATTGCAATCATTGATGAAAATAAAAAAGAAATAAGGCACAAATTATCCTCACTCAATGATATTTACGATTATTCAGATGACCTGATAAAAGCGGCAAGTACCTTTGTTAACAACTAATTACTATTTTACCATATTACATTACCTATGAACTCGTCAGTTAGTACAATCCAAAAAGCAGAAAGAGAAACAACTATTAATTTCTCTGTTGAGATAGTCAAAGAGGCTATCAACACTATCTTAGAAGAATTACCTTTTAAATATTCCCCAGTTGGAAAAGGCAAGAGTAATGATGTTTTTAATAATTATCAATTCTCAATTAGTAGAAACATGAATCCAGCCATATGTAATGTTTATCTTGAAGATGCAGAAACTGACAAAACAAAAATTAAAATTATCGTCACAAATGCTTATGGGGCAGTTTCCTCCAACTCAATTTTAGAAAGTATATTGAACGATTATTTAAATCTACTGGCAAAGGTTTTAAAAGGAGATAGTATCGAAGCTGAGAAAAAAAAGGCAACAACATCGGGTATTTTATGGGTGCTGTTTATTATCATATTCATAATAATTATGGGTGTAATATTTCTTATTTGAATTTTTAATCAGTAATTATGAATATTGTTAAGAACAAGTTGACAATGAAAAAATTATCGTCACTGTTTATCTTTATACTGATATCAGTTATTAGCATTGGAGCCCAAACAAAAGAAGAACGTGAATTACTCAAATCCTTGAAAAACGAAAAGGAGATTGATGTCATCCTGGATATTTCCAGGGCAAAAATTCATGGATATAGTGAATCTGACTTCGTTTATCGAGAAAACCTTCGATCTGATAGAGATTGGCCAACCTTGTGGGAATCTGAATATAAACCTGGTCTCATCGTTGATTTCATGAATGCCTTAAACCTTCAGATATTCGATTATGGTCATTCTGTAAAATTTGGGAATTACGAGAATGCGAAATACCAAATCGTGTTGATTGTCAGCAGCATCTCTGAAAAGGGTGATGTAATCATGAATGGTTATATATTAAAGCATGGTCAAAAAGATTTGTTGTGTAAGCTTTTCGTTTCCGGAACCGGTGGGACCTTTGGTTCTAAAGTGAACTTGATGGGTGATGG
>JAQVAJ010000117.1 GCA_028690885.1 Clostridia bacterium | reverse complement strand
CCATAACTAAGTCTCTCAGATAAAGACGATGAATAAACGCTTCTTGACCCCATAAAAGAGTTCCTCCTCACATGATAATAAGCCATTTAAACTAATAACATTGATATATCATTGAATATATGTCAGTTATAAAATATGATAATTTTTCGTAAATGTCAATAATATCAATTTTGGAGCATAAAAAAAACCGTCTTTTCAGACGGTTTAGTTCTTATTATTATTGTTTTATCCTTCTACGGAAATATTCTTCTCTTCTTCTTTAAAGAATTCCTCATAGTATGCATTTCTTTCAGCTTCTTTCATTTTGTTTGCTTTATAGAAAAAGTATAATGAAGGAACAAGGAACACTACACCTACTACGAACCAAACCCACATATGCCATCTTGCCATATATTTCTCATTCATGTAAACAAGTCTCATGAATAATTCAAAAGAAATAGCTTCAAAACCTATTGCGAATAGTACAATTGCTAATTTCATTACTTTTGAACTCTTGCTGCCTTTTTCATCCATTAAATATATACCTCCTGCATGTAGCATTAACATACGATTTACTTCATAAAGTATATCATTCGATATATGCAATGTCAAACGATTTGAACCGTTTTTAAATCTTTGTGGAAATTGCATAATTCCATGTTTTAAAATATATATAATTTACTAAATTCTAACAGGAATACCTTTATTTTTCAATTCCTGCTTAAGCTCTATTATATCTAATTCATGAAAATGAAACAAAGAAGCAGCTAAAGCCGCATCAGCTTTTCCAATTGTAAGAACATCATAAAAATCATTTATACTCCCAGCACCACCTGAAGCAATAACAGGAATGCTTACAGCCTCTGAAACCATTGCTGTCAGTGACAATTCAAACCCTTTTTTTGTTCCATCTGCATCCATGGAAGTAAGAAGAATTTCTCCTGCACCCAGTTTTTCACATTCTTTTGCCCATTCCACAGCATTCTTAGAAGTCTTATCTCTGCCTCCGTTTATATATACCATGTAACTGCCATCCTCTTCCCTTTTTGCATCAATTGCAGCTACAACACACTGTGAACCAAATAATTCGCTAGCTTTTGAGATAAGGGATGGATTCAAGATTCCTGCTGTATTAACAGAAACTTTATCAGCTCCAGCTCGAAGAAGCGCATTAAAATCATCTGTTGTCCGTATCCCTCCACCTACTGTAAAAGGTATAAAAACTTCAGAAGCAACCTTTTCTACCATGGATAAAGTTATATCACGTTTCTCATATGATGCAGTTATATCAAGAAAAACAAGCTCATCTGCACCTTTTGCGTTATATGCTTTTGCTGTTTCAACAGGATCGCCTGCATCTATTAAATCTAAAAAATTAATTCCTTTAACTACTCTTCCTTTATTGATATCCAAACAAGGTATTATTCTTTTCGTGTACATTCTCTTCTCCATTCTTTATCTTTATTTAAAAAGACTTTCCAAACTTATCTTGCCTTCATATATTGCTTTGCCAGTTATAACAGCATAAGCTCCTGTCTTTTTAACTTCTTCTATATCATCAATATCCTTAATTCCTCCTGATGCAACTACATCAAGACCTGTTTTTAAGATCATTTCTTTCAAAGCTATTATATTAGGCCCTTCCAGCGTACCATCTTTTGAAATATCAGTATATACGATTGAAGATACTCCCATATCTTTCATGGTCATGGCTAAACCAATTGCATTCTGATCACTGCTTGATGTCCACCCGTCTACAGAAACTTTGTCATTTAATGCATCAATTCCAACAACTATTTTCTCCTTATACTCTTTTACTGCCAATCTTACAAGTTCAGGATTTTTTATTGCAGCAGTTCCTAAAACAACCCTGTCTGCTCCTGCACTGATAAGTTCTTTGATTCTTTCCATGGTTCGGATACCGCCACCAGTCTGAACCAGAAGATTCGTATTGGAACAAATGCTTTTGATTATCTCAGTATTGACAGACAAGCCTGTTTTGGCTCCATCAAGGTCCACTATATGCAGATGAGTCGCTCCAGCATTCATAAACGCGATAGCTACTTCCAAAGGATTCTTTGAATACTCAGTGACCTTGCTGTAATCGCCTTTAAATAGCCGAACGCATTTTCCATTAAGTATATCAATTGCCGGGTATATTATCATTGCTCAACCCACTTTCTCAATAAATTTATGCCCTCATCTCCACTTTTCTCAGGATGAAACTGGCATGCCAGTATGTTATCTTTTTCAACTGCTGAAGGAAATGTTATACCATATTGAGTCAATGCATAATCCTGCTCTGAAGAATTCTCTATACTTGCATAATATGAATGGACAAAATAGAAATACTTTTCATCAAAGTCTTTAAGTATCCTCATATTCTCATTTGTCTTTATACTGTTCCAGCCAATCTGTGGTATTTTAAGAGATATATCTTCTCTGAATTTTTTTACGTTCCCATTAAGCAGTCCCATGCCTGTAACAAGATGCTTATCTTCTGAAAACTCCTCTTCAGATGTTTCAAATAAAAGCTGATAACCTAAACATATACCAAGAAATGTTTTACCTTTTTTAATTTGTTCGGTAACTGCATCAGCCATTCCTCTACTGTTTAAGTTTTCCATAGCTTTTTCAAAAGCTCCAACTCCCGGTAAAACTATCTTGTCATACTTATTCAGTAAATCAGGATCATTTACTATAAAAACTTTCTGTCCAATAAAGGAAAATGCTTTAATAATACTCCCGATATTACCCATTCCATAATCTATTACAGCTATCACTTTACCAGCCTTTCATATGCCTGCATATACTTATTGAGAGTCTGAGTTATGACTTCATCAGTAAGTTTTGGTGCAGGTGGATTTTTATCCCATCCGGTAGTTTCAAGGTATTCCCTCAAATATTGCTTATCAAAACTCTTTTGTGCTTTTCCAGGCATATAGTCATCAACATCCCAGAATCTTGAAGAATCGGGAGTGAATATTTCGTCTGCAAGTGCAAGCCTGCCATCAAGTACACCGAACTCAAATTTTGTGTCTGCAATTATTATTCCTTTTGTCAATGCATAGTCACTGACCTTTTTATAGAGTTCCAGACTCTTTTCTTTCAGCTTAAGAGCTAAGTCAGCTCCAATCATTTTTACAGTCTCTTCACATGATGTGTTTATATCATGACCTTCTTCAGCTTTAATCGACGGTGTATATATTGGTTCATCCAGTTTATCAGCCTGTTTTAATCCTTCTTTCAAAGGTATATTGCATACACTGCCTGTTTTATTGTATTCTTTCAGTCCGCTTCCTTCAAGATATCCCCTTACTACGCATTCAACCGGAAGCATTTTTATTTTTTTTACAAGCATGGAACGTCCTTTGAAATATTCATCTTCATTAAAAGGAGCAGGAAAATCTGAAATGTCAGCAGATATAAGGTGGTTTTCAATAATATCTTTTGTATATTCAAAAAAGAATGCTGATATGCTGTTCAATATTATACCTTTTGTTGGTATGGGTTCATCAAAAACACAGTCAAATGCAGATATCCTGTCTGATGCAACCATAAGCATTTTATCGTCCAAATCGTATAAATCCCTAACTTTGCCTTTTTTAAACGGCTTTATATACATTAAATCTCTCCTTTTGTCGATGGTATACCAGTTTCATTTTCATCTATTTTAATAGCTTGTCTTAAACTTCTTGCTAAAGCTTTAAAAATACTTTCAGCTATGTGATGGAGATTTGATCCATATAATACATTTACATGAATATTAGCTCCAAGATTATTTGAAAGAGCTACTATAAATTCCTCTATAGTCTGAAAATCCATTTCGCCAATCCTTCCCTGCTTAACAGGACAGTTGAAAACTGTATATGGTCGTCCACCTAAATCAACTGCTACAGATGTAAGAGTTTCATCCATTGGAAGAAGAATATCTGCATATCTTGTAATCCTGCTCTTATCACCAAGAGCCTTCTTTATAGTCTCACCAATAACAATTGCAGTATCTTCAACTGTATGATGACAGTCTACAAATACATCACCTTTAGCAACCAGTTTCATGTCCATCAGTGAGTGCTTTGAAAAAAGTTCCAGCATGTGATTAAAAAAACCTATTTCTGTCTCTATCTCATATTGGCCTTTTCCATCAATATTTAATTCTAAAAAGATATCGGTTTCCTTAGTCTTTCTTTTAGTAACTGCTTTTCTCATTTTTTCATTATCTCCTTTGCCAAATTAATAAGAATATCCATATCACTATCTGTACCTATGGAAATTCTTACATAGTCAGATATGTAGGAAAACTGCCTGATAAGTATACCTTTATCTCTAAATTTTGTATATATAGCATATGAGTCAAATCCTGGAAAAGAAACAAAAATAAAATTGCTTTTTGAAGGAAGAACAATACATCCAATCTGCTCCAAAGCTGTTTTTGTTCTTTCTCTTGTGTCTATTACCATTTGATTTATTTTATTATAATATGTCTGGTCTGTAACAGCTTCTTTCGCACTTATCTGTGCAAGCCTGTCTAAAGGGTATGAGTTAAAACAGTTTTTAATTGTCTTTAATGCATCTATAAGCAATTTACTGCCAATTGCATAACCTATTCTCATTCCAGCTAAACAATAAGATTTCGAGAATGTTTTAACTACAAGAAGATTCTCATTATCCAGCACATATGGTACCATGCTCTGTTGCTTTGCAAAATCAATGTATGCTTCATCAACTAAAACAAGATTATCCCTATTTCTCTTAAGTAATGAAAGGATATATTCACTTTCTAAAAGTTCTCCTGTTGGAGCATTTGGATTTGCTACAATTATGGGACAATCCATTTCACTCAAAGCCTTTTTATCTATCATATATCCATCTTTCATTGGAACTATTCTGGCTTTACAATTATACAAACTACAATAGACCGGATAAAAACTATATGTAATTTCAGGAAAGGCTACATCCTTATTTGCATAAAATGCATTAAAAGCAAATGCTAATAATTCATCTGAACCGTTAGACACAAATATATTCTCTTTACCTACGCCATGAAAATCTGCTAAAGTTTCAATAAGATCGATACTTTCGGGGTCAGGATAAAGTCTTAACCCTGAATTAGCACCTTTTTTTATCGCTTCAATAACTTTAGGTGAAGGAGGATAAGGGTTTTCGTTGGTGTTAAGTTTAATATACCTTTTATCATTTAGCTGTTCTCCAGGTGTATATGGAGATAATCTATTAAGAACATCAGAATATATGTTACTCATTTTCATCACCTTCAAACCTTATATCCACTGCATTGGCATGAGCATCCAGTTCTTCACATTTTGCAAAAAGCGATATGCCTTTATATGCATTATTTAAAGCTTTCTTATCATATTGTATTATGCTGCTTTTTTTCATGAAGTCATATACTCCCAGAACTGAAAAGAATCTTGCTGTTCCCGCTGTAGGCAAGGTATGATTCGGACCGGCGAAATAGTCTCCTAAAGGTTCAGGTGAATAAGGTCCTACAAAAACAGCTCCTGCCTGAGTTATGAAATCGGAATAGAAGTCTGCATCCTTAGTCATAATCTGGGCATGTTCAGGTGCACACTCATTCAGCACTTCAATACATTCCATTATATCTTTCCCTACATATATTGCGCTGTTATCTTCTATGCTCTTTTTTATAATATCCTTTCTTTTAAGCTTTTCAGTTTGTATAACAATCTGGTTTTGAA
>JAQVAJ010000116.1 GCA_028690885.1 Clostridia bacterium | reverse complement strand
AAGCTCCAGGGCAACAGTGCGCTGTTCTTCGTTCAAATAGAATATTTCCGAACGGTATTGAGGACCTTTATCGGATCCCTGTCCGTCTGTCTGCTCCGGATCGTGAATCTCAAAAAAGAGCATACAGAGCTCCCTGAAGCTCGTCAGGTCCGGATCATACACCACCTCAATAGCTTCGGCATGGCCGGTAGTATGTGATTTAACTTCTTCGTAAACGGGATTATCCTTATGCCCTCCAATGTAGCCCACAGTAGTATGTTCCACACCGGGAGCTTTTTCAAAATAGTATTGTACGCCCCAGAAACAACCGGCGGCAAAAATCGCTTTTTCCATATGACAAAGATAATTTTGTTCCGGGAAAAACAAAGCATTCCGCCCCGCTAAGCGAAACTTTCAAAATGTATTCTATTGATTAAAATCAAGTTAACGCTCATTTTACCGAAACTTTCGCCCGGGCAGTTGTTTTTAAACTAATAAATTTTTATTTTCGCAAAGAGTATTGTTTGTTTTATATTTCCTAAAAGACTTACCAATAGATTTATCCGGGTATTCTAAAAACAACAATAATTGTCCCAATAAAAATCAACTATCGCAAGATTTATTGTAAGAAGAACTTATGTTCTTTATTATAATACAGCAGCACCTGAGATATTACGCTCCAAAACTATTGAGATAATGCGACAAAGTCTCAACGCTCAGTAAAAAAACGTTTATTTAAAACTTAACTATCATGAAACTTAAAATTATTTTTCTTTTAATTACGATGTCTTTGGTTATTATCAGTTGTAACGTAGTTGAGCCAGAATCAAGTACGGAATATAATGATTATGCAAGCACTCAGCTTTCGTTAACAAAAGCAGAGTCAATAGCATTGCAGGTTTCAAAGAAAAATGACTATAATATCTCCCAATCTGAGGCAATAAAAAAGATTATTGATTTTTCGAAGACTTCAAAACTTAATAATGACACACTAATCAATATTATTTCCTGCTCTTTGTATAAAACAGAAGAATTTGCCTACTATGAATGTATTTTTAAAACTAAGCTTGGACAGGGTTATTCTATTGTATCCAATGATGAGAGAATCCCAGAAATATTATGTTATGTTGAAAGAGGTTCATTATTAGATACTCTATATAATCAAGGCCTTAAGCTTTTTTTCAGACAAATGAGATCATATATTAAACAAGAAACATCAAAAAAATATGACATTCAGGAGCTATGCTCATCGGCAGCATTGAAAAATAGTCTAAGATATCCAAAAACAAAAAACATTCCTCCATTTGATCCGAATGTTTGGAGTTATTCTCATACAGTCTACGATTTAGACGTAGTAGTTGATTATAGTAGATACGTCCCCGTTAATTGGGACCAAGGTAGTCCATTCAATTTACTATTGGGAGGAGACGCTGGATGTTCAACAGTTGCGACTGCGCAAGTAATGGCTTATCATATGAAAGATTTCAGCCCGAATATTTTTTCTAGTGATTGGCTGTCAATGATACAAAATGAAAACCATAATAAAATCCCTGTTTTATTTCGTGATATTCAAAATGTATTGGGATCGTCTGCATCTGCCTCAGAGATCTGTTCATTTTTAAACAACAATGGATACTCTGCAGGAGCTGTAGCTTCATACGCTTTTGACGACCTTACAGATGCGATTTATTACGGACCGACTGTTATTACCGGGAAAAAAGATTTATTTATCGGTCATAGTTGGGTGGCTGATGCAATCTATAAATCAATATATTCTTCATACGATGTATATACACTTGAGTATAATGGTGAGGTTTTGGAACATTACGTATTGTATAACACATTATTATCAGAGAAAGTACATTACAATTGGGGATATTGGGGCATTTCCAATGGTTGGTTTGCAAGTGGTGTGTTTGATCCTGATGAAGCTTTATCATATGACGGTTGGTACGGATCTGGAGAACCATCATATGATTATTCTGTCAAATTTATCAGTTATATTTTATAAACTGTTGACCTTCGCCAAATGTGCATGTATGTCCATCTTCTATTGTTTGTTTTATCTTTAACATTATCTGTTGATGCTATAGCCCTGAATCTGAATACGGTAAATGACACAATTAAAAAGGTCAAGGACAATACTCTTAGAGAAATAACCATTATTGGGGAAAAAAACATTCTCAATGCAAAGAACACGACAATGAGTGCTCTGGAAATACCTGTAATACAAGTAAAAAAGGCACCAGCATTATTTGGGGAATCAGATCTTGTTAAAATACTTCAGCTTTTACCTGGGATTCAATCTTTAGGAGATAGTGGTGTAGGTCTGCAAATAAGAGGAGGTGGTATTGACCAGAACAGTATTTACATTGATGGTGCAACGTTATTCAATCTTGAACATTTAAAAGGACTAATATCGGCTTTTAACGTTGATGTCTTGGATAAAATAATTGTGTACAAAGGAGGGTTTCCGGCACAATATGGAGGTCGTCTGTCTGGGGTGATTGATGTGCATACAAGAGATGGCGATAACACTTCATTCCACGGAGGAGTGACCATTGGGATTCTTTCAGCCAAAGCATACTTTGAGGGCCCTGTTATAAAAGATAAAACTGCATTTATTGTATCAGGAAGGTACTCATATTATGATCTGTACGCAAAACCTTTACTAGAAAAAATCTATGATAATAAAAAAGCGTTATCTCAATTTACTAAAATGCGCTTTAATGATTTAACAGCCAAGCTTACTCACCGTTTTTCAAATAATAACGATTATTTGTCTTTATTATATTATATGGGTAATGATCAATTTAGTATTGACAGTAATAATTCCGAATCGGTTTCAACCGATTCTCAAGAGTCTGGTAATGTACAATCTACAATAAATTCAAGTCAATATGACACAAAAAATAATTGGGGGAACAAAGTCCTAAATGTACGCTGGAAGCATTCTTTTTCACCACAGATAAATCTTGGCATGACATTGAATTTTAGTGATTACCAATACATACGTTCATATAAGGCAGAAGAGAAAGTCGAGATAACCAATACAATTGATAAAGGGTCTGATTTTTATCACAATGTTCTTTCATTTGCCGACTATAATTCGAATATCAGAGAATATGCATTTGCTTCACATTTAAATTATTATATAAGCAATAAACACTTTATTAATTTTGGAATTAAAATTTCATTTCAAGATTTTTCCCCTGTTGTTCATTCCGAAAAACATACCACAACCATTATTCCCGGTAATAATGAAAATATAGAAAAATATGATCTGTTGGAAATGACGCATAAGGATTATAGCTTATTGAAAAAATTTTCATTATACGCCGAAGATGACTGGCAACTGTCTAAATATGTCAAAATGATTTTAGGTGCAAGAATAAGTGGATATGCCGTAAAAGACGCATTATATCCATTCTTTGAGCCACGTTTAGGAATTCGTTTCCTTTTATCCGATCCTTTTTCTGTAAAAATATCATATACATTTATGAGCCAGGGAATGCATTTATTAAGTAGTAATAATTTGATCATGCCTTCCGATCTTTGGGTTCCAATCAGTACTAACATAAAGCCAATGAAAGCTCAACAATATGCCTTGGGTTTATTTTATGACTTGAATGAAAACACACATTTTTCATTTGAAGTCTATAATAAATTAATGAACAATATATTGGAGTATAAAGACGGAGTATCATATATTAATGACAGCCAGAAGTGGGAATCAATGGTAGCCGTAGGGAAAGGTTCTTCTTATGGAGCAGAATTTTTTGCTCAAACATCTTATGGAAAAACGACCGGCTGGATCAGCTATACTTGGTCAAAATCTATCAGATCTTTTAATAAAGAAGGGAACATACTGAACAACGGAAAATGGTTTTATGCAAGCAACGACTGCCGTAATAATCTAAGTATTAACATTTCATACAAAATAAATTTCAATTGGGAAATCGCCGGTACTTTTGTATATCAGACAGGACGCAGGGCCACACTATCAGATGAATTAATTATCGGAAGATTAATAATCGAAGCAGACGCTACAATAGGTAGCGACAAAGTATATGCCGATGGCCATCACTATAACACAGAAATGGAATATGATGCGAATTCTCCCGTGCTATTAAAAACTTATAAATTTTATTCACAGTATAGCGAACGCAATGGGTTTAAATTACCGGATTATCATAGATTGGACCTTGGCATTAATTATTATATAAGACATAAAAAAGGCCAAAGCACTCTGAATTTTGGTATTTACAATATATATAATCACTTTAATACTTACACTTTATATATGGGGTATGAAGATTCAAAAATAGTTTTAAAAGAAATATGCTTATTCCCTTTTATGCCTTCTTTCAGCTATTCCTATCAATTTTAACATGAAAAAAGTATATATTACATTAATTATAAGTGCCTTTCTGTTTTGCTCGTTTTGTGAACGAACTATTGACTTTGATAATTATCCGATTGAACCACGGTTAGTATTATCTGCTGTAGCTAATCCAGATACTGTGCTTGCTGTAAAATTGTATAAAAATGGTTCTTTTCTTGAAAACTCATTGATAAAAAATGACTCAGATTATATTATGAAACACGCAAAGGTTGAATTGACAGTTAACAACTCTCATCGTGAAGAATTATTTTTTGATTCCTTATCTGAATGTTATATAGCTGATTATATACCGGTTGAAGAAGACCAGCTTATCCTTTCGGCAGTTGCAGAAGGATACAAATCAGTAAAAGCAAAAACCTCTGTTGTTAATAAAGCAACCTATGAGATAGTCAGGAGTATCCTTTTTTATAAAAAACAAGATTATATTGATGCCTTTACCCCTGCCGTCTTAGGCGCAAGTGACACAGTTAATGCCATTACTCTATCACTAAAAGACCCACCGGATGTGAACAACTACTATCATTTGACTGCAAGATGCGTGTCTTATATGTGGATGTTTCAGGCACACTATTTTATGCATGATATTTTTGTATCTTCAGACATTATCTTCGAAGACAAACTTCTGGATTCACCAATAGGCGGTTGGCCTGCTTTTTTTTCCAACGTATTTGATGACAGCTTGATTAACGGACAAAATTACAATTTTACAATTGAGGTTAGAAGAAGCGAATATTGGCATGTTTTTTCTGTTTTCGAAAAAGCATCCGCATGTTGGATTGAAGTGGATTTAAAAAGTATTTCAAAAGAATTATATGATTATTATAAAAGTATCAAAATGTATGATTGCGCAAAAAATGACATTTTTTCTGAACCGATAATGATTTATTCTAATGTTGAAAACGGAGCGGGGGTATTTGGCAGTTTGAGTGGCAACAAATCTATCGTCGACACAAACTCCGTTTTCAATGAATACTTTACTACAGATGGTCACAAAATATACACTAATTAATCAAAATGAAAAAAATTATTTTATTATCTATTATGCTATTATGCAGCTGTTTTGCGTTTTCTCAGGAGAGAGCGGAGAACGGAAAAGGGTACCAGGGATATGTGGAATTAGGTTATTCTTCCAGCAGATGGATGGTACCGGACGGACAACTTTATGCCAGAATGCAAAGTGCCCATATTATTAACGGATACCGGTTTAATCCGTATTTCTATATGGGTGCGGGATTCGGTTTTTGGGCAATCGACTGGGACTATTTGGTGGTGCCGTTCTTCCTGAATCTGAGAACGGATATTCCCGGGAACCGGAAGGTATCCCCCTATTTGTCGCTTGACCTGGGAGCTGT
>JAQVAJ010000115.1 GCA_028690885.1 Clostridia bacterium | reverse complement strand
TACCAATGACAATGGAATAGTATATATGGGTCTGATGCAGTTCCTGATGAATGGAGTGCTCCCATAAGAAGCATGGGAGCTAAGCCTGCGCATCAGAAACAGCCTGATCAGAATCGGCTTGGGAACACGTGAAAAGGTACCATCTTATGTTCATTGACATAGGCACAATTACTTTTAGTTGTGTCATCCAAGTAATTATGTCATCCATGGCCCCGTCTCACAGAAGTACCAACTAATTGTCAACATTATAACTATATATGGAACAGAATATTAAACTAAATTTATTGAAAAGCATTTGAAAAGTCTATGATCAGGCCAAGGGTTGCAAGCTGGAGGAATCTTCCCTGGAAAAGGTCGGTCCGGATCTGAAGCCTGTGTCGGATTACTTCAATGTCCCGCAAAAACAGGCGCTCATTGTATCGTTGGTCTTTGCCCTCAATTATGACAGTTACAGTGTGGATATCCGGAACCTGAGCGCCTACCTGGAATGCACGCCCATGAAATTGCTGGAATACAGCGAGGATTTTGACGAATTGTTCAATAAAGGGATCCTGAATGGACAGGATGAGTCAGAAAAAGGTATGTGCATGCTGTCAAACAGCGGCATTACCATCAATGAAAAAATATTGGAAGCCATCATGAAAAACAAGCCCATGCCGTCATTCGGGAAAGAGAAGCCGAGCAGTGTGATAAAACTTCTGTACATTCAGCGGGATGGCTTTGGAACAGTATTTCCGCAATATCCTCATTGAGCAGAAGCAATTCATCCGGATCGGGGGTTGGTGGAACAGAAAGGGCGGGTATGAGATAGACATAGTAGCAGAAAACGAACTGTCAAACACAGCTGTTTTCTATGAGTTGAAGCGCAAGGCTCAGAATAATAATATGGATACCCTGAAAGTAAAAGCCGCCCACTTCATTAAATCGACGGGCAAATTTCAGGACTACAACATTTCATACCACGGGTTATCGATGGAAGACATGTAAGCTGCAAGCAGTTTGTTAAATTATTTATATACCCTAAACAATTATAGACAAGAGTCTTCATATAAAGCGAGGAGTTTTTTTATATAACTAATCTTGTTTTCACCATATCGCCATGCAGATGGATGGTGACCATTTATTACAAATATATTCTTTCTCCATGATTCAATTGTACTAGAGGGGAGGTATCTTCCACTACCCTGTAGAACAATAATATCTGGAGCGTAAATATCAATTTCATCTTCTAATAATTTAAATTCGATGTTTTTATTAATCCACCTCCGATTTCTACTACCGGTTCTATCGGAACGATTTACTGATACGAACTTGAATAAATTTGTTAGTCCTATATATTCAATAATTTCCACTGGCAATTCATTGTGGTTATTATTAATTGCCTTTTTAACCGAAATATTCACATCAGAAGAAAGACGAACCCATGCATCCTGCCATCCATATAGGTCTCTAAGAATTGCAAGAGTAAGAGCATACGTACCTGATATGTGGGGATTATAGGGATTATTCGAAAATCCAGTCGGGACACTGCTAAAATGAGCAATACTGTTCCTGCGCTCTTCTAAAGTATGGTATGAATTATTCCTTCCATTCTCATCAGCACCAATGTCTAAACCTACAAATAGTATCTTTCTTTGTGCTGTAGCATATTTGGATCCAACATAAGGATAACCTCCAAAGCGAATTATATCGCCCTTAGTATCAAAAGTAATTCCAGGCTCGACTATGCCCGTATTGGCATTTATTGACATTTCGCTAATGAATTTGGAGTAAATTTCTGAAATAGATATTTCTAGATTTGACATATTACTTGATAACTTTATGATTGATTATTAAATTATGCCATAAAAGATAATGGTTATATAAATTTAGTTCTTATTTATTCATTATCAAATTTTTTCGATGAAGAATTGTAGTTAATACTATACAAATTTAGTCGCTCAGCACGCCAAACTGTGTCGCATTCCCTAAAAATTTGCATCTGAGGGGACCTCTCGCCTCGGCATTCAAAAAAAATCAGATCGTGTGTACTGCGACACATCTTGTCGCATCTAGGCCATATCTTTGCGCCGGGATAAGAGATCAGGGAGCCAAAAAATCATCTCACGTTCCTTGACATAGACACAATTACTTTTAGTTGTGTCACCCATCACCGGATCCGACGGCCCGAGCCCGATCTCTCAGGAATTCCGATGAATTACATACTTAAATTGTAATATGAAACAAAACAGTAAACAACGATTATTGAAATGCATTGGAAAGGTCTATGAACAGGCCAAAGAATGTAAGCTCGAAGAAGCTTTTTTTAAACAAGCTGCCAGAGAACTGAACGTAATATCCGATTACTTTCACACCTCCTCAAAACAATCACTGATAGTGGCTTTGGTCTTTGCCCTCAATTACGACCAATCCTGCAGCAATCTGCAGGCCCTGATCAAATACCTGGGTTGCAACCCAATGAAATTTCTGGAATACGGCGACGAAATGGAGGACCTGTTCACCAAAGAGATCATTCAAAAACAGGACACTTCAGAAAAAGGTTTGATTATGTTATCTTCCACCGTGGACATTATCCTCAATCAAAAAATACTGGAGGCGATTATGAAAAACGAGTCCATGCCGTCTCTCAAAAAAGAGAAGCCGAAGAACCAGCTGGAGGTTCTGGAAGCTTTTTATCTTCTGGTCGAGCAACGGGACGAGGAGGAAATATCTTCCATCGATCTGTTTGTGGAGACTGAGCGTCTCTTCCACTCGTCGCTGTACTACCCTCTGTTCAAAAGGATCAATGAACAAAATCTTGACATGGAAGATCTGACCATTTACCTGTATGTGATCTGGAGAACGATTATTGGCGATGACAAAACCGATCTTGAGCGTGCTTTGCGGGGTATTTTTGATAACACGCCGCAAAGGATAGTATATCTCCATGCAATCCTGAAAAGAAACAATGCGATCATCTACAATAATCTGGTAGAGATCACGGAAGGCGATTTCCTGAACAATGCAGCGCTGAAACTTACCGATTATTCTTTGACCCTGCTTCAGGAATCGGATATCCTACTGTTCCAGCATAAGAAAAACCGGGACACCATTGACCCCTCAAAAATCAAACCTGTGACCCTGTTCTTTAATGAATCGGAACAAAGGCAACTGGAATTACTTAAGTCTCTGCTGCAGGAAGAGCATTTTTCCGAGACTCAGAAAAGGCTGCAAAAAAAAGGAATGCCCAAAGGGATCACCATATTGTTCCACGGTTTGCCGGGCACCGGGAAAACAGAGACAGTCTATCAGTTTGCCAAAGATACCGGCAGGGAAATATTCAAAGTGGACATGAGTCAGTTGAAATCCAAGTGGTTTGGGGATAGCGAGAAGATTGTAAAACGCATCTTCACCGATTACAGAGAATGTGCAAAAAACTATGAACGCACGCCGGTCCTGCTTTTTAACGAGGCCGATGCCATCATTTCAAAACGCCGGGATAACAGTAGTTCCAACGTGGCGCAAACAGAGAACACCATTCAAAATATTTTACTTGAAGAACTGGAGAATTTTGAAGGTATATTATTTGCCACCACCAACCTGGTGAGTAACCTGGACGCGGCATTTGAAAGACGGTTTTTATTCAAGGTCGGGTTTCAAAAACCCGGCATTTCGGTTAAGGCAAAAATCTGGAACTCAAAACTGCCCAACCTTTCCAAAGAGGAATGTGAAGCCCTGGCAACCCAATTTGATTTTTCGGGAGGCCAGATAAACAATATTGTGAGAAAACACGAAATCCATGAGATCGTTTACGGATTATCCGTCGATTTTAATAATATTGTTGATTATTGTAAAACAGAATTACTTTCAAAGAATAACGGGAGTTTAATAGGTTTCATTAAAGGATAATAACATGTCAAAGAGAGAATCAATTGCCCGGTACAATCTTATAATCAAAAAACTTAGAAAACATCCTGCCACTTTTCGGGAGATCTCGGATTACCTGGCTTTGGAATCGGAACTGCAGGGGTACGACTTTTGCGTGTCAATACGTACCTTCCAGAGGGATATCCAGGATATTGGTTCGCTATACAATATTGAAATTCAATATGAACCATCCCTTAAAGCGTATTCTATCCTTCACGATGACCAACCCGAGGCCAACGAACGGATTCAGGAGGCTTTTGACACCTTCAACGCCCTGAATATCAGCGACAGGCTCTCCAATCACATTCACTTTGAAAAACGCCGGCCGCAGGGAACAGGGAACCTGTACGGTTTGCTTCATGCCATAAAAAACCAAGTGCAAATATCCTTCACGTATGAAAAATTCTGGGACGACGAGATTTCGCACCGCCTTGCCGAGCCATACGCACTGAAGGAGTTCCGAAACCGCTGGTACGTGCTTGCCAATGATCTGAAAGACAGAAAAGTCAAAACCTTTGCCCTGGACAGGCTGTCCGGGCTCGAGATCACCCGGACCAAATTCAGTTTACCCGTCAATTTTGATATCAATGAGCGTTTCAAATATTGCTTTGGCATAATCAGTCCGAACGAGCCTGATCCCCAGGAAATCGTTTTGTCCTTTAATCCGCTTCAGGGAAAATATGTAAAATCACTGCCTCTTCACGAATCCCAGGTGATTCTGAAAGATAACGAACAGGAGCTGCTCATTAAACTCACCTTGTTCGTTACCTATGATCTGCTCATGGAAATCCTCTCGTATGGAAACAATGTTAAGGTCCTCCAACCCCTAAGCCTGGTGGACGAGATCAGGGATTGTTATGAAAATGCGCTAAAACAGTACGGGTGTCCATGATGGTTTTAACCCCGTGAACCCAATGATAAAAAGTCCCAGGCCGCTTCTGGTGCGCACCTTTTCTCTATTGTGATTATAAACATTTGATTAACTGTGATTTAAAAACCACAGTTTGATTTCTTGCGCACCAGACCGCGTCTGGCTGCACCAATGGGAGGTGTTTCCCGTTCTGAATAGTTTGTGGAAAGTTTTTGACCAGATGGGCCGGGAATTGGAGTAAAGCAAAAACTGGCAGTTCATCTGCCTGGGGCCGATCTGGAAAATTTTGCCGATGCCGATATTCTGGGCCTCGGCACAGTCAAATCTTTTTTAAAGTAGATCATATCAACCAGTTGTATGTCGCCCTTGAACATTGGATGGTCGTAATGGTCTGTAAAGAAATTCTTTACCCGGTGGGATCTCACAAATCCGCAGCGTTCATAAAAAGAGAGAATTGCAGGCGTTTCACCAGTCCCTACTAGCATTGATTTGTAGTCGTTTTTGTAGAAATCAAAAATGAACCCGACCAATGCCCTGCCATACCCTTTGCCCTGGTATTCAGGGTATGTGGCTATGTTTTTCAACTCGCAGGTTACACCATCTACAGGCACTACCACGCAAACACTTTTCAGGTCACCGTCATATAAAGCAAACAAGTCACCCTGGGGCAAATACTTATCAATCATATCTTCCTGCTCGTCTGCCAGCAACAAGAGGTCAAGAAACTGTTTCTTATTGTGGGTGATCCTTTCCATTTTCAACATATTGCTGTTGTTTCCAATGTAAAACTCGTTTTGAAATTCTATCATAAAACACAATATACAAGACCCAGATCAGGGCACAGACCGATAACACGATGATCTTGCCTTTGGGATCAAAATGGCCTGCCGTGAAAAGATTGTACAACGCATGAAAGGCTCCCACGCCAAGGATCGATTTTGTTTTGTCCCCTACTGTGCCGATTCCCCAACTGGCCAGGATCAAA
>JAQVAJ010000114.1 GCA_028690885.1 Clostridia bacterium | reverse complement strand
TAAGAAGGAATCTATTGAGTACGATGACAGAACCTGCATAATTGTTGTGGAAGTTGATGAGGTGATAGCGGGATTTATAGTTGATAATGTTACAGAAGTTATTACTATAGCAGGAGATGATATAGTCCCGCCTCCGGAATACAAGGAGTGTTTCCAAAACAATTATATTAAAAACATCGGTAAAACACCGAATGGAATAAAACTTCTACTTGACTGTCAGATGATCTTAAGCGGGGAGATTATTTAACTAATAAAGTGTAAATGTAATTAACAGTTACAAAAATAAATGGAAAATACATATAAAATAAAACAGGAGGATTAAAATGAAGTGGTATTTAAACATGAAGATGGGGAAGAAGCTGGTTATAGCGTTCGTACTTGTTGCGATAATCGCAGGAATAGTAGGAATTATTGGCTATACGGGTATTGAGGAAGTTAGAGCTAGCCAAACACAAATTGCTAAAGATAATTTTCCAAGAGTTGAAAGCCTGATGCTTTCAAGAGAAGAAGCAACAGAAGTGATGCTAGGACAAAGAGGTCTTATGATGGACAAGATGAAAGCTCAATCATTGAGAGATGCGCAGTACGTATATATTGATGAGGCAAGAGCAAGCCTAACAACCGAATGGGGTATAGTAATGGGTTTTAAGCAAAGCGAAGAGATGAAAGCTCTTTATGCAAGTGCAAATGAGTATTTGACAGATTTTATAAATGAATCAGACAAACTAGATGTGATGGCAAAAAAGAAAGATGAAATGATTCAGGGTGGTGCTGATTACAATGATATAGCAGTTATGAATCTTGACGAGCAGACATATCAGCAGTCTTTATTAGTAAGAGAGAACTTCCTAAAATTTGACGACTTAATTGCTGAGATTATTGCATTCAATGTAAAGTTAAAAGATGATACTTACGATAATGCTGAATTATCAGCGAATCAGGCAGCAATGTTCCTTATAGTAATCATAGGTGTAGCAATTATAGTCTCAATAGCTCTTGGAGTATTAATAAGTAGAATGATTAGTAAACCAATTGATGAAATTGTGGGATATGCAAATAATATCGCTCAAGGAAAACTGGATGATAAGATTGAAGTTAAGACTAAAGACGAGTTGGGGGATCTTCAAAGAGCATTCGGTCAGATATTGGAATCATTAAATACTACTATGAAGGATATAAACGATGCTGCAGAGCAGGTATCAACTGGTTCTTCTCAGGTTTCAGATGGTGCGCAGCAGCTTTCTCAAGGTTCAACAGAGCAGGCAAGCTCAATTGAAGAAATTACAGCGTCAGTTACACAGGTTGCTGAACAGACAAAAGATAATGCTAATAATGCAAATGAAGCCAACAGGGTTACTCTTGAAGTCAAGGATAATGCATCAAAGGGCGACAAGGAAATGATAAACATGCTTGATGCAATGAAAGAAATTAATGATTCATCGCAAAACATTTCCAAGATTATAAAAGTAATAGATGATATTGCCTTCCAGACAAACCTGCTTGCTCTCAATGCCGCAGTAGAAGCCGCAAGAGCAGGTCAGCATGGCAAAGGATTCGCTGTTGTTGCTGAAGAAGTCAGAAATCTTGCAGCAAGAAGTGCAAATGCAGCAAAAGAGACAACGACACTTATAGAAGGTTCCATGGACAAAGTTAATGTTGGAACTAAAATTGCACAGGAAACTGCAAAAGCTTTAGCAGATATCGTAAAAGGTGTTGAAACAGCAACAACTATAGTTTCGCAGATATCAAGCGCATCAAACGAGCAGGCTGCAGCAATAGAACAGCTTAATGAAGGATTGAATCAGATATCCAAAGTTGTTCAGAATAACTCAGCAACAGCAGAAGAAAGTGCTGCAGCAAGTGAAGAGCTTTCATCTCAAGCAGAATTACTTAAAGAAATGGTAAACAGATTTAAACTTGCAACTGATGATAGCAAGAAAGAGCACAGAAAAGAAACAACTGTAAAAAAGGAAGTTTCAAAATCAGTTCCAAAACAAATTAAGCTGGATGATGACGGCTTTGGAAAATACTAAAAAAGGGGCTATGCCCCTTCCTAAAAAGGGGCTATGCCCCTTCTTTAGGCAAGTCCAGTACTCTTATAACAAGAGATTGTAAAAAGTTATTGCACGATTAGGAGGATTAAAATGAAGAAATTAAAGATAACAGGAAAGCTCGTAATGATGGTATTGCCTTCTATGCTGGTCTTGTTCGCCGTAATAGTATTTTCAGTATTCAATAATTTAAATGTATATAACAGGACATACGAAAATATATATGATCAGTTATATGTAAACACAGAATTGTTACTTAACGCAGACAGAGACTTGTACCAGGCTCTGCTTGCAGAACAGGAACTGTATATTGAGGGTGATACACTATCTGAAACTAAGAAAAATGAATTGGTAGCAGATTATAAGGAAAACTACATACAAGCGCAAGACAGAATAGCATCAGTCAGTAATAATTTAATTAGCGTTTCTGCATTGTATGAAGACTTCAGCCATGAGGGATCAGGAAAAAACTTAAAAACACTTGTTGCAGAGTTTAATACTGACTTTGACAAATGGGTTGAGACATATAACCCAGAAACAAATAAAGGAAATTATCTTACAGCACTTGGTTATTTTGACCAGGCAAGAGAAAAAATTGATTTTGCAAGTCAGTTACTTGATGACTATTCAAAAGTTCAGGCTGAAATTGAAAGCAGCAATATGACTAGAAACACAGTGCTATTCATTATTTTCGGTGTTGTAATATGTGCAATATTGACAGTTATTGCTCAGAGTGTTTCAAAGACTATAAAAAAACCAGTAATGACCCTTAAAAAAATGGCAGACAGGCTGGCAGAAGGTGATCTTACAGTAAATGAGGATACAAATTCAAAAGACGAGTTAGGTGATCTTCAAAGAGCGTTTAACAAAACTGCGTTAAATTTAAGGGAAACATTGGCGGAGATAAATAACTCATCTGAGCAGGTAGCTGCAGGATCTACACAGGTTTCAGATGGTGCTCAGGAACTGTCACAAGGTTCTACAGAACAGGCAAGCGCTACGGAACAGATAGCAGAAACTGTAGGAAAAATGCGTCTTATGATAAATGACAATGCTAAAAATGCTCAGAAAGCAAATGAGATATCTGTACTGATGGGAGATGATGTCATAACAAGCAATGAAGAAATGGATAAGATGCTTGAATCCATGAAAGATATTAACTTGTCATCTCAGAATATTTCAAAGATTATAAAAGTTATTGATGATATTGCTTTCCAGACAAATCTTCTGGCTCTTAATGCAGCTGTAGAAGCCGCTCATGCGGGCCAGTATGGAAAAGGTTTTGCAGTTGTGGCTGAAGAAGTAAGAAAGCTTGCAGCAAGAAGCGCAAATGCTGCAAAAGAAACAACAACATTGATTGAAGAATCAATCCAAAAAGTCAATGTTGGAACTACAACGGCTAAAGGCACAGCTGAGGTTCTGGAAAAGATAGTTGTCAACATTTCAAAAACAGCAGATATTGTAAAGAATATCTCAGAATCATCACAAGTACAGGCAACACAGGTTGAACAGTTAAATACTGCAGTCAATCAAATATCTGCAGTTGTACAGAGTAATTCTGCAACAGCTGAAGAAAGCGCTGCTGCAAGTGAAGAATTGAACTCTCAGGTAGTGATGTTAAAAGAGATGGTTAACAGGTTTAAAATTTAAAAAAGGAGAAATACAGTGGCTAAAATATATGAAACAGAGTCTGAAGACATGCTAAATGAAAATACAAGTAAAGATATGTATTTAACATTCAGACTGAATAATGAAGAATATGGATTTGATATATCTCATGTTACTGAAATAGTTGGTATTCAGCCTATAACTTTGATACCTGAATCAGCTAATTACATAAAAGGTATTATCAATTTAAGAGGTAAAATCATTCCTGTAATTGATCTTAGGTTAAAATTCAACAGAACAGAAAAAGCTTACGATGAAAGAACATGTATTATAGTTCTTGCATATGGTGGCACTGATGTCGGGTTTATAGTGGATAATGTTTCAGAAGTCGTTACTTTGAAGGAAGATCAGGTTATACCTCTGCCTTCGTATGGGTCTGAACTTAGAAATAATTATGTCAAGAATATTGGCAAGGCAGCAAATGGAATTAAGCTATTACTCGACTGTAGCAGGATATTGGGGAAAAATGAATTGGAAATGATAGAGGGTCTTCTGACAAATAAAAGTGATGATAAAAATTAGTGATAATGAATTTAGAAGACTGGTGACTTTTGTTAAGAAAAATTACGGCATCAATTTGTCACAGAAACGTAATTTAATTGAAGGTCGCTTAGGTAATATAATAACTGGCAAAGGTTATTCTGAATTTTCTGATTATCTTGATTATGTTTTCAGTGAAAAGGGAACTGATGAAATGGTTAATATGGTTAACAAGCTTACAACCAATCATACCTTTTTTATGAGAGAGTCTTCACATTTTGATTTTTTTAGACAAACGGTGCTTCCATATCTGAAGAACAGTAAAAACAATTACGATCTGAGGTTATGGAGTGCCGGATGCTCTTCAGGAGAAGAAGCTTATACACTAGCAATGATTATTGATGATTTTTTCAGCGGTTCAACGGAACCATGGGAAAAAACAATGTTAGCAACTGATATATCCACAATTATGCTTAACAAAGCAGAGGACGGGATTTATGAGCAATCATCAGTTTTGAAAATGCCTAAAAGCTTCCAGACTAAATATTTCCAGCCTTATGGAAACGGGCAATTCAAAGTAGTCCAAAGCATTAGGCAAAAGATTGTTTTTAAAAAATTCAATCTCATGACAGAAATATTCCCATTTAAAAAGAAGTTTGATGTCATATTCTGCAGGAATGTAATGATATATTTTGATAAAGAGACGAAAGATGCTTTGTTGAAAAAATTCTTCAACAGTATCGAGGATGGAGGTTATCTGTTTATTGGGCAAGCTGAATCAATAACCAGATCAAGTACAGGCTTTACATACGTAATGCCTTCGATATACAGGAAGGTGTAATTTATGGTTAATGATATAAAAGTATTAATAGTAGATGACTCAATGTTCTTTCGGGAATATTTATCTGAAGGCCTTAAAAAGCAGAATGGGATTGAAGTGGTTGGATTTGCAAAGGATCCTTATGAAGCAAGAGATCTGATTCTTGAATTAAAGCCCGATGTTATTACACTGGATGTTAATATGCCTAGAATGTCAGGGATTGATTTTCTTAAGAAACTTATACCTCAGTATCCTATACCAGTTGTAGTTATAAGTTCTGCAAGCACAAATATTTTTGATGCACTGGATGCCGGAGCAGTAGATTTCTTGAAGAAACCGGATATTAAAGATAAAGATGGAACTGTGTTCTTTAAAGAACTGGCAATCAAGATAAAAATAAGTTCTCAGGTAAAATACATAAATGTACGTAAGGATGAAAAAAGCAACTTTTCAAAAGGTTCTACAGATATACATGATGTTGATAAGTATATTATTGCAATGGGCGCTTCAACAGGGGGAACTGAAGCGTTATTTGATGTCATAAAGAGACTGCCGGTAAATTTGCCTGGTATTGTAATTGTTCAGCATATGCCTCCTGTATTTACAAAAATGTATGCAGACAGACTTAATAATCAGACAGATTTCGAGGTGAAAGAAGCTGAAAACGGAGACTTGGTAAAAAAGGGAAGGATTATAATAGCTCAAGGCGGTATACAGATGCTTGTTGTAAAAAGAGCCGGAGAATATGTTATAAAACTTAGCGGGACAGAGAAGCGAAGCGGACACTGCCCATCTGTTGA
>JAQVAJ010000113.1 GCA_028690885.1 Clostridia bacterium | reverse complement strand
GAACAAAAAACCGAATGAAGGCTTATCTTCTTAATAAAGGTTTCAAAGAGGATGTTGTTGATGCTTCTTTAGAAAAACTTATGTTAAATAATAAAATAAATGATAAAGAGTTTATAAAACGTTTTCTAAAAATAAACATTAAACCTAATTCTGAAATAAAAAGAGATAAACTTATTGCAAAGCTGATATATCATGGCATTGAAATTGAAGATGCAATAAAGGCAGTTGATAAGGAGATAAAACATGACGAAAGTTCTTATTAATTCTTTGGGATGTCCGAAAAATCTGGTTGATAGCGAAATAATAGCTAAAACATTAACTGATTTTGGATATATTCTCACATCAAATATAGATGAAGCAGAAATTGCTTTAATAAATACATGCTCCTTTATAGAACCTGCAGTTAAAGAAGCAATTGATGTAATTCTTGAAACATCTAAGAAGAAGAATGATAAGAATAGTTCTTTAAAAAAAATAGTAGTTACAGGATGCCTTGTTGAAAGATACAAAGAACAGATTATCACTTCTATGCCGGAAGTAGATATATGTGTTGGTATTGATGGATACAACGATATTGCACAAATACTTAAATCTGCAGATGAAAAAGTTATACTTGGACCAAAGACTGATACAAGTTTTATGAACAAGTCTCGTTTATTATCAGATAATTTATCAAGCACATATGTCAAAATTTCTGAAGGCTGTGACAACCATTGCACTTACTGTACAATTCCTTCAATAAGAGGAAAGTTCAGAAGCAGAACAATTGAGGATATATTAATTGAAGTTAATGATTTGTGTAAGAATGGCATCAAAGAAATTACCTTAGTTGCACAGGATACAACAGCTTATGGTAAAGACATATATGGAAAGCCCTCATTATATTTACTATTGCAAAACTTAAATAAAGTTGATAATTTGAAGTGGATTAGAATGTTATACTGTTATCCGGAATTAATAACTGATGAACTTATTCAAACTATAAAATCCTGTGAAAAAGTATTGCATTATATAGATATGCCACTTCAACATTCGTCAGACAAAATTTTAAAATTAATGGCGAGACATGATTCTAAAGAAGATTATACCAAACTAATTAATAAGCTTAGAATTGAAATACCGGATATAGTATTGCGTTCAACCTTCATTGTTGGATTTCCACAAGAAACTGAGAATGATTTTGATGATCTATGTGATTTTCTTGCTCAAACTAAGTTTGATCGTGTCGGATTTTTTGAATACTTTAAAGAAGATGGTACAGCTGCATATAAAATAAGTGGACACCTTCCTAAAAAAACAAAAACAAGAAGGCGTATTATTGCTGAAAAGATACAACAGGATATAGTTATTAAAAAAAATAAAGACAGAATAGGAAAGATATATAGTATAATTATTCAAGGCGTTTCAGAGGACGGGCTTTTTTATACAGGAAGATCATATGCGGAGGCATATGAAATAGATCCTTTAATATATGTGAGCAGTAAAGAAAAGCTTACGCCTAAAGATATTGTTGATTGTAAAATTGTAGCTATCGACAAGGATTCACTGATTGCGGAGGTCATATAGATGAATATTGCTAATAAACTTACTTTTGCCAGAATAATTATGATACCTTTCTTTATAATATTTGCTATACCCACTCCCTCATGGATTGGTGAACCGATTTTTACATTTCATCAGTCTTATGGAACTTTGGTTGCCTTGATCATATTCATAATCGCTTCAGTTACTGATCTTCTTGATGGTTATTATGCAAGAAAATTAAAGCTCATTACTGACCTGGGTAAATTTATTGATCCAATAGCGGATAAGATACTAATTACAAGCGCTTTAATTTTACTAGTTCAAAGAATGGAGATACCAGGTTATGCTGTAGTTATAATAATCGCAAGGGATCTCATAGTCGACGGGTTACGATTAGTAGTAAGTCAGAAAGGTGAAGTTATTGCTGCAAATATTTATGGGAAAATTAAAACTAATCTTCAGATTGTTTCTGTCTGTGCATATCTTTTAGCTTTCTACATTAATTTATGGTTTATTCCTCAGATTATTTTTACTCTGGCTATTATTGCAACAATATACTCGGGAATTATATATATTCGATCATCAGTTATATTTTTAAGTAAGAATAAGTGATTTTTACGAACATAGTCAAAGTTGTATGAGTATTATTAACAATAATTCAAAGTAATAATTTGTGTTTCTCTTTACAAATTTACTATCTTAGTCTATACTAAAATAAAATTTGTTAGCAGGTGATAAATTTAAGGGAGACAATGACAAAAGCGACAATTAAAAAACAAAAAAGATTAGACAATTTAAAAAAATTGCTAAATGATAATCCATATATGAATGATAATGAGCTTGCAAAAAGCCTTGAGGTCAGTGTGCCTTGTATTAGAAATTACCGAAACGAATTAGGAATAAAAGAAGTAAGAGAAAGAATAAAGGATACAGTACGTGCACTTGCACCTGAAGAAATAGTCGGTACTATTACTGAATTAAAACTTAATGAAGGCGGTAAAGCCGTTTTTATGACTACATCAGATATGGTATTCAAAAAAACGAATATTGTAAGAGGACAGTATATATATTCATTTGCAGAATCCGTTGCAATTTCAGTTATTGATGCTGATGCTGCGCTCGTTGGAGTAGCTAATATAAAATACAAAGAACCGGTATATGCAAATGAAGCACTGACTGCCTTAGCAAAAGTAACGCAAACACGTATGAATAATTATTTCGTCTGGGTATTCGTGTACAGAGATGATAAAGAAATTTTCAGAAGCAAATTTATTATGGTATCAATTAAATGAGAGGTTTTATGAATATACTTGTAGATGCTATGGGTGGTGACAATGCACCTGAAGCAATAGTAGTAGGATGTATAGAAGCAATAAAGGCCAGTGAAGGGTTTAAAATTACTTTATTTGGTGATGAATCGGTAATAAGGCAGATTCTTGTAAAATATAAATGTAATAATAACAGAATTGATATAGTTCATTGCTCTGAAAAAATAAATTCAGACGATGTGCCAACATTTGCAGTTAAAAACAAGAAAGACTCTTCTATGATAAAAGCATTGAATATGCAAAGCCAGGGATTTGGAGATGCTGTAATCTCAGCAGGAAATTCAGGAGCATTACTTGCTGGTTCTTTGCTTATTACCGGACGAATTGACGGAGTAATAAGGCCTGCATTAGGAGCATTAGTTCCATCAGGTAATAAATTCACTCTTCTTATTGATGCAGGACTCAACTCAAATCTTCGAGCTGAAAGCTATGTACAGTTTGCTAAATTCGGTTCAGAGTATATGAAGATTGTATCTAAATGTGAAGATCCTGTTATTGGCCTTTTAAACATTGGAACAGAAGATAACAAAGGAAGTGTTGATACAAAAGAAGCAAATATTCTTTTGAAAAATTCTAAAATGAACTACTATGGGAATATAGAAGGAAACAGCATTGTAGAAGGTATTGTTGATGTTGTTGTAACTGATGGATTTACAGGAAATGTGTGCTTAAAATTGATCGAAGGTACATCCTCATATATTTTCGGTAAAATGAAAGCCGCTTTTAGAATAGATATTCTGCACAAATTAGCAGCTATGATTATGAAAAGCGATTTAAAGAAATTTAAGGATAATCTTAATCCTGATATTATGGGAGGTGCTCCAATTCTTGGAGTAAATGGACTAATTATTAAGTCTCACGGAAATTCAAAAATAAGAACTATTAAGAATGTTGTCCTAAAGACAGTTTCTTTATTGGAAAATGATATAGTTGGCAATATAAAAAAGGCAATAATAGAACCAGTTTTATAGTATACTAACGCGAAAAGCGTTTTTATAAAAATAAGGTATGTTGACGATGGAATAATAATAGCATATTATAAATATAATCCATCGAAGGAACGGGAGGATAAAATGATATTTGAGAAAGTAAAAGCAATCATCGTAGAACAATTAGGGGTAGATGCTGACAGCATAACAATGGAATCTTCATTTATTGAGGATCTGGGAGCCGATTCATTAGATATAGTAGAATTAATTATGTCAATGGAAGATCAGTTTAAAATAACTATCCCCGACACAGAAGCAGAGAATATTTCTACTGTTGCTGATGCTGTTAATTTCATTGAAAATAACAGATAATAAAACTAGGCTATTTATTAATAGCCTTATTTTCTTAAAATTTAAAAATCTTAAGAAAATAAGTATTAGTTGATTTAGTGATGATCAGTTAAATGGTTATCATGTTTTACTTAGTTAGATATTATAAAAATGGAAAAAATTATTGACGATAAAGCAATAGCGAAAGTCGAAAAAGCTATAGGTTATGTTTTTAAAGACAAGACATTACTCATAACTGCACTTAAACATAGCTCATATGATAAAAATGATAATTACGAAAAATTAGAGTTTCTTGGTGATTCCGTACTTCAAATTGTTGTAAGTTCATATTTGTTCAATACACATAAATATCTACAAGAAGGTGAAATGACGGTTACAAGAGCATACGCTGTTTGTGAGGAAACTTTATCAAGAATCTGTATAAGATTAGGTGTTGATAAATTCATACATATAGGTATGTCAGGTATTGCTTCAAAGGTAAACAAAAATCGATCAGTTATTGCAGATGTATTTGAATCTATTATTGGAGCAATCTATATGGATTCGCAATTTGAATATGTCAAAACATTTATTATTGCCAATATCAATGAATTTATTGTAGAATATATTAAATCAGGTGATAATAATGACAGCAAGACTAAGTTGCAGCATTTTGTCCAATCACAATTTCAAGATGAACCGAAATATGTTGTGAAAGACGAGAATGGCCCTCCACATGACAAGACTTTTACCGTTGAAGTATATGTTAACAGCAAATCGTATGGAAAAGGCAAAGGCAAGACAAAAAAGGAAGCTCAGCAAGCTGCAGCAAAAGATGCCCTGAATAAAATAGAAAAAAAGGTTTGGAATAATAATGATTCTCAATAAACTTGAACTACAAGGATTTAAATCATTTGCAACACGTACTGTTCTTGAATTCAATAAAGGAATAACAGCTATTGTGGGACCTAATGGTAGCGGTAAAAGTAACATTGCTGATGCAATAAGATGGGTTCTTGGTTCTCAAAGTTCTAAACAGCTTAGAGGAATTAACATGAGCGACATGATATTTTCAGGTACTCAGTTTCGAAAACCTGTTGGTTTTGCTGAAGCATCACTATTTTTTGACAATTCCGATAAGGGTTTATCAGTTGACTTTGATGAAGTAAAGATAACAAGAAGACTATATAGATCAGGTGAGTCAGAGTATTCAATTAACAACAAGAATTGCCGATTGAAAGATATACAGATGCTTTTCTTTGATACAGGTGTCGGCAAGGAAGGGTACTCAATAGTAGGACAGAATGAAGTTAAAGATATAATTGACAGCAATAGTGTGGAAAGAAGAGGAATCTTTGAGGAAGCTGCTGGTATAATGAAGTACAAACAGAAGAAACTTGAAGCTTTACGAAAATTATCGAACACCGAAGATAATCTTATTAGAATAAATGATATAACAGTAGAAATTGAAAACCAACTGGAACCATTAAGAATACAATCAGAAAAAGCAAAAGAGTACTTAAGAGTTTACGAAATTTTGAAAACTAACGAAGTCGGACTATATCTGAACAATCTTGAGATGTATAAGAAACGAATAATTAAATTTGAACAGGATATTCAAATCATATCTGATGATGTGAAAGTTAAGGAAGATGAATTAGAAAAAATAAAGATAAATAACAAAGACAGTAATGTGATTATAGGCCAATACGAAGAAGAGGAAAATAGGCTTAAAGAAGAGTTAAATAACTTTTTACGAGATTTAGAAACTTCAAAACATGAAATAAT
>JAQVAJ010000112.1 GCA_028690885.1 Clostridia bacterium | reverse complement strand
AATACTCCAAATAAAATTAGTCCATCTTTTTCATATAGCATTGACGGGGGTCTCAACTGGACGGCTATCTCTGAAGAAGATTTAGAAGAGGGAGATATGTCACTTCAGACTATTGGAGAAGAGGTATTTAGTGAATATCAGGCTGTTTGGGATGCTAAAGAGACTATTGATACAATAGAAATAGAAAATGCCCAGATAAAAGTAACTATTAATGACGGGGAATTAGCTAATAATATCGCCGAAGCAATTAGTCCTAATTTTAATTTAGATTCCAAGGCCCCAACTATTGTAGAGAACATAACTTTTGATGCTGGGATTGCCGGACAAGAATCTTCAGCAACAATTACTATTCCAAGACCAGAAGAAATTAGTCAAGTTAGTTATTATATTACAGACGATTCTTTAATAGAGTCTAACCCCCAAAATTCAGGTTGGGTTGTCATGGACGGAGAGGAAGTTACTATTCCTTGGACATTTGATTCTGATGTTGAAGTAAAAAGTTTGAAGTATAAGTTTAAAGATGTTTTCGGTAATGAGACAGTTGAAATGATTGCCAGTACTCATACACCCGTAGCGACATCTTCTTTTATGCTCCAAGATACTTCCAACATATCAGCTGTTCCTCCATACTATGATGTTTACATAGGTTGGCAAGCTTCAGAAGAAACTGGTTTTTCTTCGTATAAATTAGAGCAAGCCACTTCATCTGATAACATAACTTATAATGATTATGTTGATATTTCTAGTGCAAGCTTATCAAACTATACAACGAACTATTATATTTCTAGAAACCTAAATCCAGATTTATATTATAAATACAGGTTAGGAGTTGTTAACTCGGAAGGTAATGTCTCGGTCAGATCTAATGCTTCAATTATTACTAAACCAGATGGTGTCCAGAATTATGGCGAAGGGGGAGGAGGAAGTGTGGCGACAGCCCCCCGGATTGAAAATATCACCGCTACCCAGCAAGCTGACAAAAGTGTTATTGTTAATTTTAAATTAACTGATGATTCACTGGTTAAAAAAATATATCCAAATTATGAAGCTTACCTCTTCTATAATCACGGAGTTACTGTGGCAAGTAATTACTTATCAGGAGGTAATTTAGAAGTTAGTGATGCAACACTCTTACCAGAGAGTGGTTATATTCAAGTTAATAATGAAGTCATTAAATACACAACTAAAACAGGTAACACCCTTTCTGGATTATCTAGAGGGACTTGGCCCGATGATGTTACTTCTGGCCGAGCCAC
Source organism: Clostridia bacterium (assembly GCA_028690885.1). Classification (GTDB taxonomy): domain Bacteria; phylum Bacillota; class Clostridia; order DUPQ01; family DUPQ01; genus DUPQ01. The sequence continues at coordinate 4,653 of JAQVAJ010000112.1, read as the reverse complement.
AAGGACCAGCGCAGTTTTATATGAAGGTAGTCCGGTGTGGGTGATGGCTAATCAGACAGAACCAATTACAATAGAAAATACATCTATTCTATCTGGGCAAAATGAAGAGATGGTTTGGCTGGCTCAAGAAGAAGAAAGCTTGGCCGGATTTAGCTACGACAATTTTGGTTTACGGGTTCTTATACACGATAATCAGGATGCTTTGTCTGGACCTATATCTACTCAAAATGACTACTCTGAAGATAGTTTGATTAATAATTTAGATTTAGAAGCACCGTTTATATCTTTTGAGGTAGCTGAAATGTCGGTGATTGAAAATACTGATTCTATTTTATCAATCCCACTTGTTATTGAGAGACCATATATGTTTGATAGCACGGTTAATTACACTGTTTCTGGAACAGCTACTCGCGGTTTGGATTACATCTTGGCTGATGGACAAGTTACGATTGAGGCTGGTCAAATTCAAAATTCTATCAATCTAAATATTATAGATGACGCTATTAAAGAAGAACCAGAGAATATAATTATCACTCTTTCTGATCCAAACAACACTAGACTCGGTAGTAATTCTATTATTACCATAACAATTGGAGATAATGAATCATTTTCTGGACTTGGTTTTGATCTAGTGGCTTCTTCTAATACTGAAAATATCACCTTAGTTCCTGTTAAAATTATTTTAGCCGAAGTTTCTGGTATTGATGTGACCGCTAGTTATACTGTTTCTGGAACAGCTATAAGAGACGAGGATTATGTTTTGGCTGATGGGTCAATCACTATTTTAGCTGGAGAGGATGAGGCTATAATAGATCTTTATATAACGGATGATGCTCTAAAAGAGACAGATGAGACTGTCGTCATAACTATTAATGAAGTTACTGGAGCTACTTTAAATGAAAACTCAGTTTATACTTATACTATTGTAGATAATGATACATACCCAACACTATCGTTTAGCCAACCAACAAGCCAAGCAAGAGAAGATATTAATGTTGCTGAAATATTAGTTAGTTTATCTTCTGCTTATCCCGAAGAAATTCATTTCAACTATTCTATTGTTGGTGGCTCAGCTGAGGGAGATGGACTAGATTATAGGGTTGAAGAGACAGAGGCTATTATTGAGCCTGGGTCTACGACTGGTCTGATTCCTATCATTATATATGATGATGACTTATCAGAAGAAACAGAAAACATACTAGTATCAATTCATGATCCGGTTAATGCAATCTTGGGTAGTGAGGTGACTCACGGGCTATCTATTTTAGATAATGAAATATTAATTACAGAAATAAATGGTAGCCAAACTAAATCAACTAGCGTTCGCATAACTTGGACAACAGATGATTATACAGATAGCTTAATAGAATATGGTCTTGTCCCTGATGGACAAGAGGGGGCTTATGCTATGTCTAAGCATTCAACGGAGAAGGTCTTAAACCACGATGTTTACATTGATGAGCTAACCCCTGAAACGACATACTTCTTTAGAACAACATCCACTAATTTAGCCGGTGAGACAACTGTTTCTAGATCTCAATTTACAACTACGGCTGGTCCAGTTATTAGCCAAGTATCAACTACTGGAGAAACTGACACCACAGCTACAATCACTTGGACGACTGACATTTTATCAAATTCAGCAGTTTATTATTCAACTGACCCAGAAATGCTAAATCCACAAAGCCAAAATACACCAGACCAAACAACTGACCATTCTGTTTCTTTGAATAACTTAACTCCTAACGAAATATATTATTTCTTTGTTACCAGCACTGACGAAGAGGGCAATATTGGAGAAGATTTAGATGGAGGAAATTATTATTCATTTAGCACTGAGGATGATGAGACTCCTCCTACTATTTCAAATATTTTAATTCCAGTTAGAACTAATAGCCAAGTAGCTATTACTTGGAGAACCAACGAACAAGCTGATGGTTTAATCAGATATGGACTTGATCCAGATGAGCTAGAAAATGAAAGTGAGTTAATTGAGTTACCTTTAATTGACCACTTAATAGCTCTTGATAATCTAGAAGAGGAAACAACATATTATTATGTTATTGAATCAGCCGATGAAAATGGAAATAAGACCATCTCCTCTCCTCAAACATTTGAGACAACTAAGAAAGAAAGGGTTGTTGTCTTTGCTGGCTCTGGGACACCAGGAGTAGCACAAGAACTCTATGATATGATTTTGGCTGAAAACCAAGCTTATAAAGCAAGACTTGATTCACTTAATGACATTAAACCAGAAATTTCAGATGTTGAGATTTCAAACATTACAGCTTTCAGTGCGGATGTTTCTTTTAGGACAAGCGAAGATACTGTAGCCTTTGTTAAATACGGTAAGGAAGGGAGTTTGGATAAAATGGTTGCTAATAATGATTGGTCCCGAAATCACCTTATTAATCTAAGCGGTCTTAGCTTGGGGACAGAATATGCCTTTGTCATAAGTGTTATGGATAAATCTAATGACACAGGAGAGTCAGAAGAGTATACATTTACCACAAGGTATTTAGCTGAGGACTTAGATGAATTAAAGAAGATTGAAAATGTTGAACAATTCCAAAAGGAAATAGAATCAACAATTGAATCTATCTTGCCTTCACTTGTGCCTCCATTTATTGAAAGGCCAACAGTTACTAATATTACAGAAAGCAGTGCCACTATTTCTTACAAAACAAATATTAAGACATATCCGATCGTCAGTTTTGTAGAAGAAAGTAAATATGACTTAACAAAAGAAAATCCATATAACAGAGAAAATTCAAATACAACCGAAAAATCAAACAGTCATAACTTAGAATTAACTGGATTAATGCCTAATACGAAATATCATTTTTCAGCTAGAGCCTATTCATTACCTGGGGTTATTGGTCAATACGAAGACTTAACTTTTATGACCAAGGCATCTAAAATTCAAGCACAAATAGCTAATATCACTAATAGTTCGTTTGATGTTATCTGGACAACTGACGAGCCGACTTCTTCAATTGTAGAATACAAAAACACTAGAACAGGTAAAATAGCAAAGATAGTGGATGAGAAAAAAATAGTTTCTCACTCAATTAAGGTTGAGAATCTAGAATCAGGAGTATCTTTTGAAGTCTTTGTTTCTGGAATTAACCCTAAGGGTAATTTGGTTGAAGCAGGATCTTCTAGGGTTGTTAAGACCCTCTTAGATGAAGATGCCCCAATAGTGGCTAACTTAAAGGTTGATAGTGCTATGGTCCAAGGCCGAAATGATAAAGTTCAGACTATAATTTCTTGGCAGACAAATGAGCCATCAACTTCAACTATTCGTTACCAAGAGGGAACTGGCAAGCTGGATTCTAATTTATCTAATAGTGCTAAAGATTTAGAATTAACCCAAAACCATGTTGTAATCTTAAGCTCGCTTAAACCAGGGACTGTTTATCGCTTCACTATTGTTTCAACAGACCAAGCAGGTAATTCATCTGAATTACCAGTTAGGACAATTATTACACCAAACAAAACAGAGTCTATAGTCGATGTCATATTCAAAAACTTTGATGAGACTTTCAATTTTATTAAAAATATAAGATAATAAAGATAATGGATAAAAAAAATAAAATTAAAATATTATTAATAGATGATGATGCAATGAACTGCATCTACTTCAAAGATATTTTTTGGATGCATGACAAAGACAACAATTATGATGTCTCTATCATTAACACTATTAGAGAAGCGGAGAAATTGTTAGAAGATGAAGAAAACAGACCAAATATAATCTTTTTGGACACATTAATTCCAGAAGAAAAAGAAAAGAATGATGTGAATAGCCAAATAGATAGGTCTTATAATTTCGCTAAAAAAATTAAAGAAGATAAAAAATTCTCTGATATAAGATTAGTAATTTATTCTAGCCAAAGAGATAGTAGAATTAAAAAATACTTTAGTAAGATAAAATTAGATGGTTTTATTTTTAAAGGGGATTTATTGCCCAAGGAAATAATAGATTTTACGAATAAAATTCATGGGAACAATAATTGAGTTAAAAGGAGTTAATTTATGGTATGAAAAAGGGAAGCCTAACGAAGTTCATGCTCTAAAGAATATAGATCTTAAAATAGAACACGGAAACTATGTGGCTTTTTTTGGTCCATCGGGTTGTGGAAAAACATCAATGCTCTATTCTATTTCTGGTATAGATAGATTCCAAGAAGGACAAGTTTTAGTTAACGGTAAAGATATTTCTAGTTTAAGCAACCAAGAGTTATCTATCTTTAGACAAACGGGGATAGGTATTGTTTTTCAACAATTCAATCTAGTACCATCTTTAACTGTTTTAAAAAATGTTTCTCTACCCATGCTTTTTGTTGGAATTCACTCAAAAAAGGCAGAAGAGGAAGCAATGAGACTTTTAGAGAGATTAGAAATAGCAAAATTTGCTAACCGTTATCCATATGAATTATCTGGTGGACAACAGCAAAGAGTTGGAATTGCTAGGGCTTTAGCTAATAATCCACCTATTATTATCGCAGATGAACCCTTGGGAAACCTTGACTCAGTAAACGCCAAAATAGTATTAGATTTTTTAAGAGAATTAAATGAAAAGGACGGACGAACAATCATTATGGTAACCCACGAAGCTTGGAGTTTAAAGGACTCTAAAACAATTTTTCA
>JAQVAJ010000111.1 GCA_028690885.1 Clostridia bacterium | reverse complement strand
CCTCTTCAATTCCCATGTATAAATCATTTCTTTCAGAACCTAACAGTTCAATAATGTTGTACTGGGTTGAGATAGCTTCAATACTTCTTTGAACAGTCGGTGAAACGAGGCTTGTTGCTACATTCTGTAATGTACGATACTGTTTGAAAACCTCGAATGCTTTTTCAGGTGAGACTTTGTATTTTACATCTATGGTCATCTCAACATACTGGCTGTCCTTTGTCTGACCTGTTATTCCTGTTAAATTACTTGTCTGGACTTCGGTGCTTATTATGTAAATTGTGTCAAACACACCTTTAAAGTGCCATCCTTCAGGTAAGGTTTCTTCTTTCACTCCTGTGAAAGGGCTGTACTGGACTCCTACCGAGTTTGCAGGTATTACAGCTATTGATGCTATAAATACTGATATTATCAAAGGAAGTACTGCTGCAATGCAATTAGCCTTAATCTTCTTACTGCTATCCTTTTTGTTATTGAAATAGATTATAACCGCTAATAATGCAATTGATATTATTAATCCAGCTATTAATGTTGTCATATTTCACGCTCCTTTTTCATATTTGTAAAAAGTATAAATACTTTTTAACTCATACAATATTATATGTTTATAAACATCAAGTCAAATACCTTGTAAACAGAAATTTAAATGATAAAATAGATGGTAGGAGGATGCTATATGTCATATGAGTTGGGGATGCAGGCTATTAACCTTGAAATGCCTGATATAGTACCGAGGACCGAGTATGCTTATCAATTAGCTTATGGATTGCAAAAAGCGGTTACTGGAATTGATGTTAATCAGGATTCAGATGGAGAAACTAAGTTTAAGGCGGTAACTTCATTTGAAAAGATTTGGGATATTTCATTGTTCTGGGCAACCAAAATTGGAAATGGTATTTTCGGAGATAAAAGAACTACAATGGGACATGCCGGTTTTGAAGAAGGATACAAAGACTTTATAGACAATAAGCATCAGGCTTTCACAGATTTAGATGATATTTATAATATGGACTTTGATAAGACATATGGCAGTATCAATATAGATGAGACTGCTGATATGTTTTACAATGATTTATTAGAAAGAAGCAGAAGACATCCTACAGGGGTAAATACGACTGGTATATATGTTACATGCATATCAGGCATGCTGGAAATACTCGGATGGGATATGCTTCTTTTAGCGGCAGGGGAAGACGCAAAAAGATTTGGAGAATTTACCATAAGGTATTCGAAATGGATATCGCAGTATTTCAAAGCTCTTGCTAAATCAAAAGTGCCTGTTTGTATGATTCATGATGACATGGTATGGTCTTCCGGCCCGTTTATAGCTCCTTCGTGGTATGACAAGTATGTATTCCCTTATGTTAAAAAAAATATTTCATATCTCAAAGAAGCCGGCAAAAAGGTGCTTTTCACATGTGATGGAGGATATGACCAATTTATTGACAGATTTGCAGATATGGGAATTGATGCGTTTATTTTTGAGCCTTTAACCGATTTGGAATATATATGCGAAAAATATGGAAAAACTCATGCCATAATTGGAAACGCAGATACAAGGATTATAATGAGAGGAACTAAAGAAGACATAGAAAATGAAGTCAGACGCTGTATGGATGCAGGGAAGAAATGCCCAGGTTACATGTTTGCACTGGGAAATCAGATCTCGCCAGGGACAAAGATTGAAAATCTTCTATACTATAATGAAATGTATGAGAAGATGAAAAAAAGGTAAGGAATATGCTTTGCATTGACTTTTTTATAGTGCAAACATATTATAAATATATGATCCAAGGAGCGTAAAATCTATGAAAACGACACCTTTAACACCGGTGCATGAATCCTTAAAGGCCAAGATGGTTGACTTTGGCGGTTTTTATATGCCTGTACAGTACACTTCCATTATTGAAGAGCACAATGCCGTAAGAAGCAGTGCGGGAATATTTGATGTTTCACATATGGGTGAGATATCAGTAAAAGGGAAAGATGCAGCTGCATACATCTATAATCTTGTTACAAATGATATCAGTACAGCCACAGAAAACCAGATAATGTATTCACCTATGTGCTACGAACATGGAGGCTGTGTAGATGATTTATTAATATACAAGAATAATGATGAAGATTTTTTAATAATAGCCAATGCTTCTAATACAGATAAAGATTATGAATGGATGCTTAATAATGCCTATGGCTATAGTGTTAAAATCGAAAATGTTTCTAACGAATACGGTCAGATAGCATTACAAGGACCAACAGCTCAGACTTTATTACAGCAAATCACAGAATTTGATCTGGATACCATACCTTTCTACAGATTTAGAAAAAACATAGATTTAAGCGGCATTTGCGCATTAGTTTCAAGAACAGGATACACTGGAGAAGATGGTTTTGAAATTTACATTAAAGCAGATCATACCGAATACCTATTTAAAAAACTTCTGGACCTTGGAGCAGTCCCATGTGGATTGGGAGCAAGAGATACATTGAGATTTGAAGCAGCTCTTCCTTTGTATGGACATGAACTATCAGATAAGATAACTCCGCTAAATGCAGGATTAAAGAGTTTTGTTAAATTTGAAAAAACAGACTTTATTGGGAAAAGCGCTCTTGCTGAACAAGCGCAACAGGGTCTTGATGTAAGGTCTGCAGGCTTGGAAATGATTGACAGGGGAATACCTAGAAACGGGTACGAACTTTTTAATGAGTCTAACGATAAGATAGGATATGTAACAAGCGGGAGCACGTGCCCTTCTTTAAACAAGAATTGTGCATTAGGCCTGATTACACTTGAATATGCGAAAATCGGAAATATAGTATATGTTGATATACGAGGAAAAAAGTTAAAATCGGTTGTCGTAAAGAAGCCGTTTTATAATAAAAAGTATAAAAAATGACAAGGAGTCAATTATGAAATTCACCAAGAATCATGAATGGATTAAAAAAGAAGGGGAATATGCCTATATCGGCATTACTGATTATGCCCAAAAACAGCTTGGGGATATAGTTTATGTCGAATTGGCAGAAGAAGATCTTGTATTACAGCAAGGAGATGTTCTTTGTGCGGTAGAGTCAGTTAAGACAGCAGCAGAGGTATATATGCCTGTTAGCGGCAGAGTTGTTGAAGCTAATCATGAACTGGAAGATGCTCCTGAAAAACTGAATGAAAACCCATATGATGCATTTCTTGCTAAAATTACAATGGATGATGAATCAGAATATGATGAGCTTATGACTGAAGAGGAATATAACAAGTTCCTTGAAAGTGAGGAAGAGTAGAATGAGATACATACCGGTAACTGATAAAGACCGGGAGCAAATGCTGAAAAAGTGTAATGCTGGAAGTATTGAACAGCTTTTTACTGATATACCTGATAAGGTTAGACTGAAAGAACCTTTAAAACTTCCAAAAGCAAAAAGCGAGATGGAATTAATTAAATATATGCAATCTCTTTCTTCCATGAACAGCAACACAGATGATTATGCTTGTTTTTTAGGAGCAGGTGCATATGACCACTATATCCCATCTGTCATCAGCCATTTGATTTCCCGACAGGAATTTTTTACTGCATATACTCCATACCAGCCTGAAATAAGCCAGGGTACGCTTACAGCAATATTCGAATATCAGACAATGATATGTGAACTTACAGGTATGGATGTTTCTAACGCCTCTATGTATGATGGCGCATCAGCTTTGGCTGAAGCATGCGTAATTGCCTCCTCAGCCTCAAAGAAAAAGCAGGATATACTGCTTGTAGAAGATGTACATCCACAATATTCAGAAGTTGTTGAGACATATCTTAAATTTAGAGGAATCAATCTTAAAAAGGTAACTGTTGAACAGTTATACGAAACTGATTTATCACAAACAGCTGGTGTATGTATTCAATACCCTTCATTTTACGGTGATATATACGATATGGAAAAAATCGGTGAATATGTAAAAAATAGCGGAGCTTTGTTTATAGTCTGTGCAAATCCAATGGCTTTAGCTATTTTGAAATCACCAAGTGAATTTGGAGCAGATTTCGTTGTCGGTGAAGGACAGCCTTTGGGAATTCCATTAGGATATGGAGGCCCATATCTTGGTTATTTCGCATGTACAAAAGAGCACATGAGAAAAATGCCCGGAAGGATTGTAGGAAAAACAGTTGATGTTGACGGAAAAACTGCATATGTATTGACATTGCAGGCAAGAGAACAGCATATAAGAAGGGAAAAGGCTACTTCCAACATATGTTCTAACCAGGCTTTATGCGCCCTAAGCGCTACTATATATTTATCTGTTGTAGGAAAAGAAGGATTTAAGCAGGTTGCTAAAAGATGTTTGGATAATGCTCATTACCTGTATAACGGATTACTTGCTACCAATAAATTTTCCAAGGTATCTGATATGCCGTTCTTTCATGAATTTACAGTTAAACCTAAAGAAGATATATCGAAATTGAATGATTATCTTTTTGAAAATGGATATATAGGCGGACTGGAAACAGAAAAGGGATGGCTTTTAGCTGTAACAGAAAAAAGGACAAAAGAAGAAATGGATGACTTTATAAAGAAGGCAGGTGAGTTCAATGGCTAATCTCATATTTGACCTTTCAAAAAAAGGAAAATGCGCATTTTCGTTGCCCGAAAGTCAGATACCAACTTATGATCTTGATCAAAAATATCTAAGGTCAGTTGATGCTCACCTTCCGGAAGTTTCTGAAGTGGATGTAATAAGGCATTTTACTAATATATCAAAGCGTAATTACGGGGTAGACCAGGGATTTTATCCTTTGGGTTCCTGTACTATGAAATATAACCCCAAACTGAACGAAGATGTTGCTAATTTAGACGGATTCAAAAAACTGCATCCATATCAGCAAAGCTCTCAGACACAGGGAGCTCTAAGAGCCGCTTATGAATTACAGGAGTATCTTTGTGAGATTACTGGAATGGCAGCGGCGACACTACAGCCTGCAGCAGGTGCCCACGGAGAGATGACGGGCATAATGATAATTAAGGCTTATCATGAAAGCAGGAACGATTTTAATAGGACAAAGATGATTGTTCCTGATTCAGCCCATGGAACAAATCCAGCATCTGCAGCAACAGCTGGTTATGATATTGCACAAGTCAAATCAAATGATTACGGACTTGTAGATATTGATGCTTTAGAGTCTATGATGGATGAAAAGACAGCAGGACTTATGCTTACAAATCCAAATACATTAGGATTATTTGAACGAGATATTAAAAAAATCGCAGAAATAGTTCACAAAAAAGGTGGTCTTTTGTACTATGATGGAGCTAATTTAAACGCGATAATGGGTATAGCAAGACCTTTTGATATGGGTTTTGATGTAGTTCACAGTAATCTGCATAAGACAATGTCCACTCCTCACGGCGGAGGAGGCCCTGGCAGCGGACCAGTATGTGTGAGAGAGGACCTTGCAAAATTCTTACCTAAACCAGTTATTATTAAAAGAGAAGATGTATATGAATTGGATTATGACAGGAGTGATTCTATTGGAATGGTAAGATCATTCTATGGCAATTTTCTGGTTTATATAAGAGCATTGTCATATATTCTTACTATGGGACCGGATGGTTTAAGAAGAGCAAGTGAGACAGCTGTTCTGAATGCAAATTATATAATGGCCGGTCTTAGAGACAGTTTTGAGATACCTTTTGACAGATTCTGTATGCATGAATTCGTGCTTTCTGGAAGCATGCAAAAAGAACAATATGGTGTGTCTACTCTGGATATGGCAAAAAGGTTATTAGACTATGGATATCATCCGCCAACAATATATTTTCCTCAGATAGTTCACGAAAGTATGATGATAGAACCTACTGAAACAGAAAGTAAAGAAACTCTTGATGAATTTATTGAGGTTATGAAAAAGATTGCAGAAGAAGCAAAAGAAG
>JAQVAJ010000110.1 GCA_028690885.1 Clostridia bacterium | reverse complement strand
AAAAAAAGTTTATTCGAATTTTCTTTAAAACACTCCAAATATCTCAAGCACTTCTATAAAGCTTTTATTCCATTATCTAAAAATTTCTTAAAATATGCATCAGTGGATAACAAAATGTTTTTAATCTATCCTGAAAAATCAGTAATAGATATAACTATTGTTCATATCAGTATGAAAATATGTATGTTCTGTATTATGCTTTTTCTTCCAATGGTAGCACTTGCAGTAAATGCTTCAGCATATTTAAAGGTGATTTCATTTGTTATGTGCATAATGTCGGTAAAATGCATTGATTTGGATATTAAGAGTGAATATGAACTGTTAAAGGAAAAGATTTTAAGTGACTTTTCAATATATCTTACAAACATAACATTATATATTGGGTCAGGTATGACCTTGTATCAGGCATTTGTTCAGCAGGATATAAATATGCCAGAAGGCATATTAAAAGATCAGATGAAGAAACTTATAAAAAGCATTGAATTGAGATCAAGTCCGGAGGATGCCTTTTTGAGTTTATCGATTGCGCTTCCAATAACACAAATCAATTCATTTTGCTCAATTATGATTTCAGGGTTTAAGAATACTGAATCAGGTTTGAAAGATACTCTGAAAGCATATACATCATCAATATGGACAGAAAAAAAGAACAGAGCAAAGATAAGAGCTGAACAGGCGGGTGCAAAGGCTGTCTTTGCATTAGCAATCGGACTTGTAGGGATTTTACTGATACTTATTGCACCAGCAATGCTGATGCTTAATAGTTAAAGAAAGGGGCATGTTATGTATAACAGATTAAACAAAAGAGGGATGGGCACTGTAGAGGTAGTAATAATACTGGCAGTTTTAGTGGGTATTGCACTCATATTCAGAGAAGCTATTACTGATTTCATACAAAAGATAATAGACGGGACACTGAATGATGAAACCATAATAGAAAGGCTTAGGATTAGTTAAGTATGATTAGTGAAATAAAATCAGGTAATAGTCAGGTACTTGTAAGGGTTATGGGACAACACATGGAATGTGCTCCATATATGATCAAGATGTTGGAAAATACAGAGTGTAATTTGTTTCTACCCATAAAATATGCAACTGATGAGGAGCAGCTGTATGATACTGTTTATGGAATGAATTTAAATGCATATATGAAAAAATACGGTTATACGCTTGAACTTCTTAAGGATCTTGTGTATTCTATTCAGGCTTTATTAAAAGTGTCTGAGTCTTATCTTATTAATACAGACTACATTGTCTTTGATACTCAGTATATATATGTATATGATAATAGTAATTTTAAGTACATTTTTGACCCATATAACAAAGAGAATATTAATGAGAAAATAAAAAACCTGGTAAATTCGATTGTTTCAGGAAATTTTGCGAATAAGGCCTTAACAGAAGCGATGAATCAACAGTCTTTTAGTCTTAAACTCGTTATTGATTCATTATCTGATGAAAAAGATGAAAAAATGATTGGCGGTTTAGAAGAAGATGAAGCAGTAATCCTACGTAACATTATTGATGCAGATGACTGTATAAAAGTTTCAAAGAAGGATGTGTATGTTGGAAAACTACCCTTAATTAATGATAAAAGACTTATTGGGAAACTTTCATCTTTTCGACATGGATGTATAAGATATTCGAGAAAGTCTGTGTACATTAAGGATTTAAACAGTAAATATGGTATATATGTTAATGGAGAAAGAATAAAATCCAATACTTTTTTTAGTATCCATAAGGGGGATATAGTGGCATTTGGAGACGATGAGTATATATTATTGTAGGTTAAAAAAATAGTATGGATATCTACTGTTATTTATGATAAAATTCTTTGTAATGAATATAAGGAGAAAACCTATGATAGCAATAGGCTGTGATCACGCAGGTTTTAAGTTAAAAAGTGAGATTCTGTCGTATCTCGATAAGAAAAAAATATCGTATAGGGACTTTGGAGCTTATAGCGACGATTCCTGTCATTTTCCGTTTTTTGCCTCTTTAGTAGCAACAGCCGTTCAGAAGAACGAATGCGAAAGAGGTATTTTAATATGTGGAACAGGAATTGGCATGAGTATAGCAGCTAATAAATTCAAAGGAATAAGAGCTGCTCTTTGCATGGATGAATACCAGGCACGCATGGCAAAAAGGCATAATAACGCCAATATACTTGTGTTAGCTGGACGTATAACGCCTAAGGAAAAAGCTCAGGATATTATTGACATCTGGCTTAATGAAAATTACCTTGAAGGTAAATATGAAACAAGAAACCAGTTGATTCGCAGAATAGAAGAAGGAGGAAGTATGTCAGGAACTAATTACAAAGATATGGCATTTGTGTTTGACCACCCGCTCATACAGCATAAAATATCTATTATGAGGGATAAGAATACGAATACAAAAGAATTTAGGGAGCTTGTCAAGGAAGTATCTACATTGATGGGTTATGAGGTCACACGTGAACTTCCATTGGAAGATATAGAAGTGGAAACCCCAATAGCGAAAACTACTGTTAAAGTACTTTCGGGAAAAAATGTCGGTTTTGTCCCAATTCTTAGAGCCGGACTTGGTATGGTTGATGGTCTTTTAACACTTATACCTACTGCAAAAATAGGACATATCGGTCTTTACAGAGATCATGATACATTAGAACCTGTTGAATATTATTGTAAACTACCTGAAGATGCACATGAAAGAATGATAATTTTACTTGATCCTATGCTTGCAACAGGCGGATCAGCATCTGCAGCAATTGGTTTCTTGAAGCAAAGAGGCGTAAAGAATATTAAGCTTATGAGTATAATTGCAGCTCCTGAAGGTATTGAAAAAGTACACAAGGACCATCCTGATGTTAATATATATTGTGCATGTGTTGATAAAGAACTCAATACTAATGCATATATTGTCCCGGGATTAGGAGATGCCGGAGACAGATTGTTTGGTACAAAGTAATGGACAGACCCTCGTGGGATGAGTATTTCATGCAGGTTGTCCATCTGGTTAAGACGCGTTCAACATGCTTAAGGCGTAAGGTTGGAGCTGTAATAGTCAAAGACAAAAGAATTTTGGCTACCGGTTATAACGGAGCTCCAATTGGATGCAGACACTGTGAAGAAGTTGGCTGTTTAAGACAAAAGCTGAATGTACCCTCTGGAGAAAGACACGAACTATGCAGAGCGATTCATGCAGAGCAGAATGCTATTGTTCAGGCAGCTAGAGCAGGTACATCAATAGATGGAGCAACAATATATGTTTCAGCTCAACCCTGCGTAATCTGTGCTAAGATGCTTATTAACTCAGGTATTAAAAGAATTGTTTTTGAAGGGGATTATCCTGACGAATTATCTAAGGAACTGCTTGATGAGTCAGGTTTAGAATTGGTTAAATACGGAGGATGATTTGAGTTATCTGTATACCTTTTTAGCATCATTTATTATTGCCTTTGCATTAAGTCCTCTGGTAATCAGATTTGCTAAAGCAAAAAAAATATTGAAGTATCCTAAAAGAAACAGGGATGTGCATACTGAACCGGTACCTTTACTTGGAGGTACCGCTATAATTATCTCTTTTTCGATTTCCATTCTTCTGAATTATTTAATAAACCCTAATTTTTATGTTACCATCGAGGTAATAGGGCTTGCAGTGGGTATAGTAATAATATCATTTATGGGTATTCTGGATGATATATATGATCTTAAGCCAGTTATAAAAGCTGGTTTTCAGTTTCTTGCTGCTATTGCAACTGTTTTAATATCAGGTTCAAAAATTGCATATTTTACGAATCTTGGGCAAAATAACAATCTTGTTTATTTACCCGAAATCGTTTCTTTCATAGCTACAGTTTTGTGGATATTCATGTTAACAAATGCATTTAATATAATCGATGGTTTGGACGGACTGACGACAGGAACAACTATTATTTGCTCTTTGACATTATTCTTTATTACTTTCGTTCGTCCTGATGCAAATCTCGTCGGAGAATATATACCTATACTTTTAATAGCGCTTAGCGGAGCTGCTGCAGGATTTCTTCCTTTTAACTTTAATCCTGCAAAACTGTATCTTGGAGAGACAGGTGCTGCATTTTTAGGTTTTACTGTTGCGGTCATTTCAATTCAGGGAACAATGAAAGCTCATGCTGCAATTGCTGTATTTATACCATTAATAGCAATGGGGTTGCCGATACTGGATATATCATTGGCATATTTCAGAAGAATAATTATGAAAAAGCCTATTGCAGTAGGCGACCGCGACCATATTCATCACAGGCTTATGAAAATGGGATTATCTCAAAGAAAAACTGTTTTGATACTATATTTTATAAATATTGTATTTGGAGTCACAGCATATTTGTTATCAGGTCAGCAATACAGCAGATTCTGGATATACTTTGCGATAGTTTTAATTTTACTAGGATTAGCAGTCTATGTACTATATGGACCATTACTCAAACAGGCTGCAAAAAATGGAAATGGGAATTCAGTTACACAAGAAAAGGAGGAATCAGAGGATGATTAAGGTCATATCAGTTTTTGGAACAAGGCCTGATACTATAAAGATGGCTCCTCTGGTGGCTTTGCTTGATAAAGATGAATCTTTTGAACATATAGTATGTGTTACAGGACAGCATAGGGAAATGGTCAAACAGATTCTTGAAGTGTTTGATATAAATCCAAAATATGATTTAGATATAATGAAGCAGGGGCAGAGTCTGGATTATGTCACTTCTGCAATACTTGTACGATTTAGTGAAGTGCTGGATATAGAGAAACCAGATATGATATTAGTGCATGGTGATACCAATACATGTTTATCTGCTTCTATTGCAGCTTTTTATAAGAAAATACCTATTGGTCATGTAGAAGCGGGTTTAAGAACTGAAGACATCTTTTCTCCATATCCCGAGGAATTTTGCAGAAGGACAGTTGATTCAATAGCCACCTTGTATTTCGCTCCTACAAAAAGTAATGCAAATAATTTAATTAATGAGAAAATTGATACAGACAGGATATTCATTACAGGAAATACTGTAATAGATACTCTTAAAACAACAGTAAAGGAAAACTATATCTTTAATGAGCCGATGTTAAATGATATAGACTATAAAAACAAGAAAGTTATTCCTATAACAGCTCACCGAAGAGAAAATATAGGTATAAATCTGGAAAACATATGTTATGCAGTCAAAACACTTGCTAAAGAATACAAAGACAGCCATTTTATTTATACAGTTCATCCAAACCCGAAGGTAAGAACAACGGCAGAAAAGATTTTGTCTGGTATTGGAAATGTTACATTACTGCCTCCATTAGTTTTTACTGACCTTCATAATTTAATGGCAAGAGCATACTTTGTAATGACAGATTCAGGCGGTCTCCAGGAGGAAGCTCCTTCATTAGGAGTTCCAGTCCTTGTATTAAGAAAAGAGACTGAACGGCCAGAAGCTGTTGAGGCGGGTACTGTCAAACTGACAGGAGTGAAACTGAACGATATATTAACTGATGCAAAAATGTTATTTGATGACCAAACATTTTATGCAAAGATGAAAAATGCAGTTAATCCATATGGTGACGGGAACGCATCTCAAAGAATAGTTGATTCCATAAAAGCATATTTTAATAATCTTTAGTTATTTTATCTGTTTATCTATCTTGTATTTTGATTTTTTTGATATATGAGGTATAATCCAAACGGTTATTTTAGTGAAAGATTTTTTATGAATGAAAGAAATATAATATATAATAAATTACAGAGGTAAAAATGCAGGACAAATTAAGGAACATAGAAAGAAGATATGAAGAGATAAATGCACAACTATCTGATCCGGATATATTGGCCAATCAGGAAAAGTATGTAGCTTTAATGAAAGAGTTGAATGAAATTTCTGAGATAGTTAAAGTGTTCAGAGAGTATACAGAAACATTGACAGGTATTGAGGATGTTTATTTAATGCTGAA
>JAQVAJ010000109.1 GCA_028690885.1 Clostridia bacterium | reverse complement strand
TATCGGTATTCTTTGCTTTATACACTTCCTTCTGCTCAACAGCGATATTTTTACTTTCATAATTATATGGATCCATTACTGAACTCAGACAATGAATTTTCACATACTGCCCTTTATTAAAGAGTGTTTGGTATGCTTGTGCAATATCCCAAATAGTCATTCTTCGACTACCTAAGGGGTAATTGATTTTATTCCAGGAATAGTTCAGAGTATCTTCCAAATTAATAGTGCTGTCATTACCTATATTCATAAGGCTGAAATGTTCTTCAACAGATTGAAATAATGAGATAGGAGGTGTTATTTCATCAATGTTACTGAATGGGGAATTAAGAGAAGGACCTAATATCCCTTTGGCATCTTTATACAGATTACTATTCATTTTATTGTAGTTATTTGCTACTTGTTTATTTCTTTTGCCGTCATACAATTTAATATCATGACCTGCTTCTAACAATTCTAATAGCACAAAAGGTTTAATAATCGACCCCGTTTGAAAGCCTTCTCCAAAATCTACGAGATCAACACGCGCATTTCCTCCGTAATGCCCCAAAATCTTGCCGGTCTTTACCTCAACCACTAATGCAGCCCCGTATAATTCTAAATTTCCTTGTCTTTTTTGATCAGAAAAATAATTAAAAAAATTATTGACAGCTGTTAATATTTTATCGTCTACATTTTTATTTAATGTACTGGTATATACAAAGCCAATATTTTCTTTAAAAACACGAATTTGGTTTTGAAAAAACGTATTTTTAGAAGTTGAATTATTTAAATGATACGGCAAATTAGTAAAATCAAGTTTTTGATTCCGTAATTTCTTTATCTCTTTCTTGGTCAACAACCCTTTATTGTACCAATTTTCAGCATATACAAGCAGCTTATCTTTTATTTCAGAAGTATGTAGATGAACCTCCTTATAAGAAATAATATTGGATTCTGTCTTGAATGAACTGCCACGATGAAGTGTGAATGTAAGGTATAGTAACTCAAGTTCATTGAGTTGACCAATATTTCTGCCGAATGTATAGTAACTCGCATTAACAATTCCTGTGTGCCCCATGCCTCCGTTGAAAGACACATTATTAACATAGTTATTAAGGATTGTTTTCGGGTTCACTGACATTGATAATTGGTAACTTGCTATCATTTCTGCGTACTTTCTTTGGAACTCTTGTGGGAAAAAACCTTTAAATGCCAAGTTTTTTATTAATTGTTGATTGATATTTGAACCTCCTCTTCTTACAAGAAAATTCATTGATGTACCATGCCAGTTTGTTCTGTTAAACAGTAGATTGTTTTGTTTGAATAAAGCCTTATCCTCTTTGCATATTAGAGCCTTCACTAAAAAATGTGGAAGTTCATTATAAGATAAAGGGATACTTGGGTTTTCAGAATTATTTGCTGATTTATAAATTAAGTTTCCATTGGCATCAATAATTGCAGTTTGGTATTCGTCAAAAACATTTTCTTTAATTGTTTTAGGTCTGACAGAGAATAGAGTCAGAACAAGCAGCAATGCTATTAACAGTGGAATTAAAGCAAAAACCGAAGAATAAAGCATTTGAAATGCAATCTTCCAATGAATTGTTGACTTGTTCAATAATGAAATTATTCCATAACCACCGAAAATAAGAAGAGAAAGTAACGTAAAAAACATCATTAGATAAAAAGCATAGAAGAAAAATCCTTTTATAGACATTAATATGGAGAAAAGGACAATAACAGTTAAAACGATTAGAATGGTTCTTTTCTTTAAGAATTTGAATTGCCATTTATTGAATAGTTGATGCTCTCGATTTTCATCTAACATGTATACCCCTAAATAATTATAACCTTTAGAAAGTGTAAATATTAATAATACGAAAAACAACCCAATGCCACACAACAGAGATACGAATACCACCCATATACTACCATTCCATTGTAAACCCAAGTACAGAGGAAGATTTAGAATAACCACAACAAAGTAAGTGAAGATTAATAAAAATAATGGTTTTGTTATTAACATCCTTTCAAATCCGTTCATTTTCAGGTCTGAAAATAATGCAATGGAATAGTTTTTATTATTTAAAAGCTGGATATGCCATATTCCAAAGGCGATTATTAAGTAAGCAACTTTTGAGCCTATTAAGAAAATGACATTAGTAAGAGTATTAAGTAAGGATACAGATTGCAAATAAGAAACTATATCAGATAATATGAAAACTAGAATGCCAAAGGAACTGAAATAAACCAACGATGTAGCCGAGAAAAAATCACTTTCAAACTTCTTATTTAACCTTAGCATAAAGTGTTTAGTTATTTCTACCAAAGTGTAAATACTCACCAACTGTATTAGAGGATTAATGAGAACTCCGAAGATAATATTGGATCCAATGAATGGATTTTGCTTTTCAACACCAGATACAGAGAAGACACCACGGTTTTTTATAAAAAAATCAATTAAATCATCGGATAAACAATAAGCCAAGAAAGAGTGAATACCCTTGTAAAAAACAAATACAGCTAATCCGATTAGGATACTACAAATAAGAACTGCCACAACCTCACCAAGATTATTCTTTTCTACTCTGAACTCCCGATAGATTCGCTGTGATTCGATTCCGTAGTATTTGACTAAATCTGGGACGAGAAAGTTGGAAAATATTATTCCAATTAAAACAATGGTTATTAAGGCTATAGATATCAATGTCATACTATTTTATTTGATAAATTGTCTATTACTTGTATATCAGTAAACCCAATGTAGTTTAACGCTTCTATCCAAAATTCTTTCACCGTTTTTTTGTTAACCTTGTTTCTATAATCACTTTTCAGCACGATTACTATCTTAACATCGAGACCTTCTTCGATCTTATATCTTAGGTTATTCCACAATACATTATCTATGAGCTTATCCATTGTTTCTGATGGTTCCTCTGGTATTTTTTTATAAAAATTTATTGATTCGGTTTTATTGTTTATTATCATATCACTAAATACCAACAAGGTGTTTTCTGATTCCACATTCATTTCTAGTACGGCTTTTATGAGAGTTTGAATAATATTGGTAGCAGAATTATACGCTGGGTCCTTGCTTAATGTTTCAAAATCATCCAAGTTTTTTTTCAACAACGCTATCACTTCTGACGGATTGCCTCTTTTCCTTTTTCCTGCTCCACTCAACCCTTTTTGGTCAATACGAATGGTTTTAGACCGCTTTATTAGCTCATCTTTACCAGAAAGATTACCTATGGTAAGTGTAGCCTCCTCGCACTCTCCTAAATTTGCAAACGGAGTATTCTTCATGAAATATGGTAGATTCTGCTCAAAATCTTTGAATATTTCAGTGAAAAGTTGCTCGTCAGAAACGTCTATAAGCATCGTTATTTCCGATAGTTCAATCTCCTCACATGTTGTGAGTTTTCCACAAGAAGTTAAAATGGTAAATAGAACTAACAACGAAATTGTTGAATAAAGATATTTTTTCATTTTCTATTTTTTTTAACTGATTATTTAATATTGTAATATTGATTAATATCCTTTCTGTCAGGCCATACTGGATTAAATAAATATGCTGTAGGCAAACTACAATATACGTCTTTAAAATCTACTTTATATTGGTTTAACTGTTCTTCAAGCTGATTAAAGCGTTGTTCAAGTGAGTTTCGCTTGTTGCTAATTTGGAGTTTTAATTCTTCAATCTTTTGTTTGTGCATTTTTAGTAGATCTAGTACTTCCACACTTAAATAGTTAGGTTCAGCTTTAAGTTTTTGGATTTCAATTTTTAAGTTATTCACTTTTTCAATTTGTGCAAATTCCTTTTCGTAAAGATTCAGTAATTGAATAAAAGCAGGGTTAATATTGACCTTCACCTTATTAACCAAAGAATTTTCTACACTACTCTTATTTTTTCTCTTACCGGTTTCCAAGAAGGAAATAAGCATAAAGATTATTACAGCGATTATACCCAAAATGAAATCGTATCTGATATAAAAGCCGATTACACTACGTGGTGCAGCAGTATTTATTGAGGTTTCATCGAGATTTAAATCAAAAACATTAGCATCAAAGCCCACGTTTCCTTCCAAATATTCCGGAAAGAAATATCCGAGCACTAATGATCCGATAAGTATGGTAGTTAAAGTGACAATCCCATACATTATGTAGCCGGCATAAATCCCCTTTTTGAGATTTTTATACCTATATTCTGCAATGTGGAGCGTGACAACCAGGATACCTGATGCCGCAATTCTTAATATCACCTGAATTATACTTTTCTGATCTCGTAATGAATCCCAAAGCGCTAAGCCAAAAAAACCCTCCAAAATAACAATGCTCAAAAAAACGACCCCCCATTTTTTAAGATCCCTGCTGTTAATTCTTGTTTTTCTTCCCGATGTGGAAGTAGCTAATCTGGGAATACCTCTTTTAGGTTCTTCAGGTGGCTGATACCCTCTGTTCACTAACAGCTCTTTTTCGCGAAGAATGTCTCCCTGTAAAATATCTAAATCTGCAGACTCCCTAACCAGTTCAATCTCTTTATCTTTTAAATAACACTCAGCCAATTTGCTTTTTTCATAAACTGTCTGTTGATGCAGCATCTGCTTAAACAGATCGGATTGCTCCTGCTTTAGTCTTTGCAACTCCAAATTAGTGTTAGGAATAAAAGAATAACAGGAAAAGTTCAATATCTTTCTCATACCATTAGACAGTTCAAAGCTACCGTCTTGATTTCGGCTTGGAATGCTCCCTGTGCGAACATCTCTATTTGCCCATTCGTAAATTGTAGGTTCCGCTATCATTTTAGTAATCATTTATAATTATTATAAGCCCATTGAAGTAAATATTGAATTTCCGCATCAACCATCTCCTTATGTGATTTGGTCGTCTTAACTGAAGTCGTATTCTTCTTTGTTTCAGAAGAATGGCTTTGTGTCTGCTTAAACTTTTGCTCGAATTTTGGTGCTATTGCTTTCATAATATCTTTCTTTTATACAAAAGTAATGCAGTGTATTAACAAATATTAGGTGAGTTGAAGTGAGATTCACTTATTGCGAAGCTATAAGGTTTTTTTGTTATCTACCTTGTAGTGTTGTTTCTTATAACTTCATCTATGTTTTTAACTACTTATATACAGATTTTTTATGTATGTTTTGATGTTTATGTGATAACGTCGGCCAAATCGTACCGCTGCGTCGGATGAAACAGTACTGTCGCGTCGGATGAAACAGTACCGCCGCGTCGGAGTAAACAGTACCGCATGATGAGACTGTAATTTTTAATATAAATTTCATAATATTGCCCTGTCGATTAACACGTTAAGGAGTGGTATTATGGCTAATTCAAAAATTACAATGCTCAAATTAAAAACATTAATGCAGTATCTGGCCGCCGGCCGTTCCTATGAGCACATCTGCAAGCAACTCAACATGGGAAAGAGTACATTGAGTGACTATCGACAACGGGCGATAGCAACGGGAGAGAACTTTCAGGCATTAAGCCAACTTGATGACGCACAACTGAAAGCATTGCTACAGCCACCGGGGAACGGGAAAGGGAAAGATCCCCGTTTACTTGATCTGGAACCATTGCTTCCCGGAATCGTTAGCGAGTTAAGGGAACCGCACACCACGATGGAGTATCTTTGGGAACAATACATTAAAAGACATCCACACGGTTACAAGTTAACCCAGTTTAAGCAATACATAAGAGAGTATCGTAAAGCACACAACGTGGCCTACATGAATCCGTACCGTCCTGGAGAGGAAATGCAGGTTGACTTCGCCGGCGATGTGTTCCACATCCTGGATCCGGTAACGGAAGAAACCCGCGAGGTGTACATGTTATGTGCCATGATGCCATATAGCGGCTTCGGTTTTGGCTACTGGATGACCTCGACAGACATGGAGCACACGTTTCACGGCCTGTCCAGGTGTCTGGCTTACCTGGACTCGGCACCACTGATCGCCAAGAGC